>CACXGV010000076.1 GCA_902767375.1 uncultured Erysipelotrichaceae bacterium | reverse complement strand
TTGTCTTTGTTTATGTTTAGGGTTTTCACATATAACCATAATTTTACCTTTTCTTCTTATAATTCTACATTTAGCACACATTTTTTTAACAGATGGTCTTACTTTCATGTTTAAATCCTCCTATTTTCTATAAATTATACGCCCACGTTCTAAATCATACGGTGACATTTCTATAGTAACTTTATCGCCCGGTAAAATGCGGATCATATTCATTCGGATTTTACCAGAGACGTGAGCTTGTACTATATGACCATTTTCAAGTTCTACTTTATATACATCTTTGAAAACGTCAATTACTTTTCCATCAACTTCGATTTTTGACTCTTTAGCCATTTTTCACTCTCCCGTTAATATTTCGTATCCATCATCAGTGACAACAACTGTATGTTCGAAATGAGCACTTGGCTTTCCATCCTCAGTAACAATTGTCCAGTCATTATCTAGGACACATATTTCTTTAGTACCAGCATTAATCATTGGTTCTACGGCAATTACCATGCCAGTTTTTAGAATCATTCCCGTGTTATATTTTCCAAAGTTTGGCACATCTGGATCTTCATGAAGATCAGTTCCTACCCCGTGCCCTACTAATTCTTCTACAACACTGAATCCTTGTTTGTGAGCATACTCACTAATTCTTGCCCCTATATTATATAGATGAGCTCCATTTTTAATTTCTTTAAGACCAATAAATAATGCTTTTTCCGTATGATGCATTAGTCTTTCTTTTTCTTTATTTACTTTACCAACTGGATAAGTACGAGCTGCATCAGAGTGATATCCATCAACTACAACGCCTAGGTCAATTGATACGATATCTCCTTCTTGTAATATACGGTCTTCTGAAGGAATTCCGTGAACTATTTCATCGTTAACACTAACGCATATACTAGCTGGAAATCCTTCATAGTTTAAAAATCCAGGGATAGCTCCTTGTTCTCTTATGAACTTATCTGCTTCGTCATTTAAATATTTAGTTGAAACGCCTGGCGCAATTAAAGTTTTAACATATTCGTGTGTTAAGTAATTTAAATGGCCAGCTTTTTTCATTATTTCGATTTCTTCTGGAGTTTTAATTGTAACCATATTATTTTATCACTTTCTCTATTTCGCTTGTAACTTCATCAATATTAATTTTATCAATAACTTTTAAAAGTCCATTTGATTCATAATATTTTAAAATTGGTTTAGCATTTTCAACATAAGTGTTGTATCTTACTTTAAAGGTTTCTTCAGTATCGTCACTTCTTGAAATTAATGCTTCACCACAGTTATCACAAATTCCTTCTACTTTAGGTTTGTTTTCTGTCTTGTGGAAAACACTATTACACTTAGGACATACTAATCTACCAGTTGCTCTAGAACATGCAATATTTTCTGGAACATTTAAGTATATTACAACGCCTATTTCTCTATTTACTCTACTTAAAATTTCTTCTAAGTATGTAATTTGTTTTTCTGTTCTAGGATAACCATCTAATATGAATGGTCTTTCATCCATAAGGGCTTTTTCTAGTAATGAATTAACTATTTCATCACTGATAAGCATTCCTTTTTGCATTTTCTCTGCTAAGTCTTTACCTAGCTCACTTCCAGATGCTACTTCTGCTCTAAGTAAGTCTCCAGTTGAAATGTGATTATAACCATATTTTTCAACTAGAATATCACTTTGAGTACCTTTGCCAGCTGCTGGAGGTGCTACAAATACAACATTCTTCATTATCTTCTTCTTCTTCTCTTTCTTGATCCAACATAACTGCGAGATACAATACTTGATTCTAATTGTTTATATGTTTCTAAAGCAACACCAACAACGATAAGTAATCCGGTACCTCCAATAGTAACACTACTAGATAAGTTAGATACTTTACTAAATAATATTGGTAAAGCAGCAATAAACATAAGTCCTAGAGTTCCAACTACAGTTAGTCTTGTAATAACATATTTTAAATATTCAGATGTTTTTTCTCCTGGAGTTATTCCTGGAATATAACTTCTTGATTTATCTAAATTTTCTGCCATTTCATCAGGATTTAATTGTAATAAGGTATAGAAATATCCAAATAAGAATATTAATACCATATATAATAAGAAGCCTGTGTATGATGTATAAGTTATATAATTATCTATAAAGTTCTTAAATGATTCGCTTTTGATAACTTCAGCAATTAATGATGGAATACCTATTAATGCTGAAGCAAAGATTACTGGAACAACACTGGCAGTGTTTAGTTTAATTGGAATAAATGATTTTTCACCACCATATGAACTTTGAGTACGATTTGAATATTGAATTGGTACTCTTCTTTCAGCCATTTGCATGTAAATTACACCAATAATAATTGCGATATAAACAATTACAAATAAACTAAATAATGTAATACCAGCCCAAGTACTAAATGTACCGTTCATAACTAGTTCATTAAATGCAGTAATGAATGTTTGTGGTAAAGTGTTAACAATACCAGCCATTATTATTAATGAAACTCCATTACCAATACCCTTTTTAGTTATTTCATCACCTAACCATAATAGGAAGGCAGTACCAGCAGTTAAATATACAGCTGATTTAATAACTAAATATGCTCCATCGCCATTTAAGAAAGCTATTGAGAAAATATAACCTTGTACGAAAGCAAAGATGATACCAAGATATCTATTAATTTTATTTAATTTTTGTCTTCCAGTAGCACCTTGCTCTTTTAATTCTTTAAAGTATGGAATAATATCCATTTCAAATAATTGAGTAATAATTGTTGCGGTAATGTAAGGCATTACGCCTAAAGCAAAAATTGAAAAGGATTTTAAACTTCCACCACTCATTAGGTTAAGTAATTCTAAGAATCCTAAATTTTTAGTAATTCTTGAGGCTCCAGGAACCATGATGTTGGTTCCTAAAGCAAATATTGCTAGGCACCCTAAGGTGAACAATATTCTTTTGCGTAAATCTTTATTAGTAGGACTGAATAATCCCTTTAGATTAGCAAACATTAAATCACCTCAGCAGTTCCACCAGCGTTTTCAATTTTACTAACAGCTTTAGTTGAGAATCTATTAGCTTTTACAGTTAATTTTTTGCTTAATTCTCCATTTCCTAAAACTTTTAACCCACTTAATTCCTTCTTTATAATTCCTAATTCTTTTAATAATTCTAATGTTACAACATCACCATCATTAAATCTATTTAAATCACTTAAATTAATGATAGCAAATCTTTTTGTAAATTCAGCATTATTAAATCCTCTTTTAGGGATTCTTCTATAGATAGGACTTTGTCCACCTTGGAACCATGGTTTAATAGAAGCTCCGCTTCTTGATTTTTGACCATTTTCTCCACGAGTAGATGTTTTACCCATACCAGATCCTGGGCCACGTCCTACGATTTTTCTTTTCTTTTTTTCTGGTAAAGAGTTTAATTCATGTAATTTCATATTATAACTCCTCCACTTTTTTGCCACGTAATTCAGCAACATGTTCTGCAGTTCTTTGTGATTTTAAAGCTTCTAAAGTTGCCTTAGCAACGTTTACTTGAGTATTTGAACCTAAACTCTTAGATACGATGTCTTTAACACCAGCAATTTCTAATACTGCACGAGCAGCTCCACCAGCGATGATACCAGTACCTTCTTTAGCAGGTTTTAATAATACTGCAGCTCTACCACATTTACCTGTTTGTTCATGAGAGATTGTTCTTCCATCAACAATATTAACTTTTACTAAATTCTTATTAGCAGCTTGGATTCCTTTTTTGATAGCTTCTGGAACTTCCATAGATTTTCCAGTTCCGATACCAACTAATCCTTTTCCGTCACCTACTACCATAGTAGCAGAGAATCTAAAATGACGTCCACCTTTAGTAACTTTTGTTACACGAGTTATAGCGATAACTTTTTCTTCTAAAAGTTTCTTTTGAGGTTCACGTTTTTTGAAATCTCTTCTTGGTTTACGGTCTTTATTATTTTGTTTTACTTCTTTTACTTCTTCAGTAGTTTCAACTGTTTCAGTAACGATTTCTTTATTTTCTTCCATGTCCCTCTCCTCCTAGAATTCTAAGCCGTTTTCACGTGCTGCGTCAGCTAATGCTTCAACACGTCCATGATATTGGTATCCACCTCTATCAAAAACAACTTTCTTAATTTTTTTGTCTAAAGCTTTTTTCGCAATATCTGCTCCTACAGCTTTAGCGCCTTCGATGTTACCACCATTTTTAATTTTAAGGGCAACACTTGATGAACTTGCTAATGTAGTTCCAGTTTCGTCATCAATAATTTGAGCATAAATTTCACTGTTTGATCTAAATACATTTAATCTAGGCATATCTATAGTTCCAAAAACATTTTTACGAACTCTAGCATGTCTTCTTGCTCTTGCAATGTTTTTATCTTCTTTTTTTATCATAACTTTCCCTCCTACTTAGCAGCTTTCTTTCCTTCTTTACGTCTTATGTATTCGCCTTTATAACGGATACCTTTACCTTTATATGGTTCTGGTTTTCTTATTTTACGAATATTAGCCGCAAATTCAGATAATTTTTGGTTATCAATACCACTTAATTTTAATTCTGTATTTGATGGAGATTCAACAGTTATACCAGCAGGAACTTCCATAATAATTGGATGAGAATATCCAGCATTTACAGTTATTTTGTTTCCGCTTACGCTAAATCTGTAACCTACACCAACAGTTTCTAATTCTTGAGTGAAACCTTCAGAAACACCTTTTATCATATTGCTAATTAAAGCGTTTGTAGTTCCGTGAATGCTTTTTGTAAATTTAGCATCACTGTTTCTCTTACATACGATTTCAGTTTCTTTGATTTCAATTTCAATATTTCTATTGAATTCTTTCTTTAATTCTCCTTTTGGTCCTTTAACAGTTAATACATTACCATCTAATGTACAAGTTACACCAGCAGGAATTTGTAATACTCTATTTCCTATTCTACTCATAACTTATATTTCCTTACCAAATATAGGCAAGTACTTCTCCTCCTAGACCGTTTGCTCTAGCATTTTTATCAGTCATGATTCCTTTAGATGTAGAGATAATTGCAATACCTAAACCATTTAGTACTCTAGGAAGTTCTTCACGAGAAACATATACTCTTAGGCCTGGTTTGCTAATTCTTTTTAATCCTGTAATAACTCTTTCTTTTTTGTTAGCACCATATTTTAATGTTAAATCTAACATTTTTTTGTCTTCTGCATTATCAGCATAATCACTGATGAAACCTTCTTCTTTAAGAATATTAGCGATTTCTTTAGTAATTTTAGTGTTATAAACAGAAACAGTATTATATTTCATTTGATTTGCATTACGAATTCTTGTAAGCATATCAGCTATTGTATCGTTTACCATAAGTTCTTCCTTTCTACCAACTTGATTTCTTTACGCCAGGTATTTTACCTTCGTTTGCTAATTCTCTAAAGCAAATACGGCAAATACCAAATTTACGTAAAACTCCGTGTGGTCTTCCACATCTTGAGCAACGAGTATATGCTCTTACTTTAAATTTTGGTTTTCTTTGATTTTTAACTTTTAAACTAGTCTTTGCCATTCTCGTGCCCTACTTTCTAAATGGAATTCCAAAGCCTTTTAATAATTCTAAGGCTTCTTCATTTGTTTTTGCAGTTGTTACAAAAACAATATCCA
>CACXGV010000075.1 GCA_902767375.1 uncultured Erysipelotrichaceae bacterium | reverse complement strand
TTAATGTTGATAATCTAGTTCCAGATGATCAACCACATGTAGATATTCCTAAACCATATAAAGAATTCACCATTGAAAACTTATCAGGATATACAATGGAATATACCTTAAAATGGATTGTTATTGAAAATTCATTTGTAACAGATCATTTCCAATACAAAGTAACATCTAACCATGGTGGATTAAATACTGACTTTATTACAGCACCAAAAGAAAATGGAATTTTAGGTGAAAAAATTGTTATAGCACCTGGTCAAACTCAAGAATATCGAATTGATTTTAGACTATATGGCATTAATGATAACCAAAATATTGATCAATCTAGAATCTTTAAAGCAACAATTGATATAGAAGTTTAAAAACATCTTATGATGTTTTTTTTCTTTGTGCATATAATTTATAGGTGAATTATATGTTCCATTATACAATTCAAAAAAGAATAAGAATTATTTATTATTTAATCCTATTAGTATTTATTATTTTAATAATACGAGTATTATATCTAGAAATATTTGCTTCTAAATCACTTAATAATTTAGCCAATGATTTATGGGCTAGAAATCTTCCTATACTAGCTGATAGGGGAAAGATACTAGATCGAAATGGAATAGTATTAGCCGATAATATTACTACTACCAGTTTAATTGTTATCCCAAGTCAAATAAAGAATAAAGAGAAGGTTGCCCGCGATATATCTAAAATACTAAAAACAGATTATATAAATATTTATTCTCACTTAACTAAACATACT
This sequence comes from uncultured Erysipelotrichaceae bacterium, assembly GCA_902767375.1. Classification (GTDB taxonomy): domain Bacteria; phylum Bacillota_I; class Bacilli_A; order RF39; family UBA660; genus CAG-533. Next base: position 12,604 of record CACXGV010000075.1, on the reverse strand, counting down.
TCTATTGAACGAATCCATCCAGAAGGAAGGTCTCTTTCCTATGATATTGCCCAAAAAATATCTGATTTAAACTATGATGGAGTATATCTTTTAAAGGAATCAAAAAGATATTATCCTTACAAAGATTATTTATCACATGTTTTAGGTTATGTAGGAATAGATAATCAAGGTCTTTCTGGTATTGAACTTGAATATGATGAATACTTAAAAGGTAACGATGGAAAAATAAAATACTTTTCCGATGGTAAAGGTCAAAGATTAAACCTAAGTGAAATATATGAAGAACCAATAAGCGGTAATAATATAATGCTTACTATTGATTTAAAAATTCAGGAGATAATAGAAAGAGAACTATCCAATGTTGTAACTAAGTATAACCCTGAAAAAGCCCTTATTCTTGTTATGAATCCTAATACCGCCGAAGTAATCGCAATGTCATCAAGACCAAATTTTGATTCTAATAATTACAAGATTTATGACATTGAAACTCTTAATCGCAATTTGCCTATATGGGCAACTTATGAACCAGGTTCAACTTTCAAAATAATAACTCTTGCATCGGCAATTAATGAAGGAAAAGTTAATCTATTTGAAGATCATTACTATGATGGTGGCTCTATAATGGTAGAGAACGCCCGTATAAAATGTTGGAAACATGGTGGCCATGGAAGTGAAACTTTTCTACAAGTAGTAGAAAATTCATGCAATCCAGGATTTGTAGTATTAGGTCAAAGACTAGGAACAAAAACATTATATCAGTACTTAAATAATTTTGGCTTTGGCAAAAAGACAGGTATAGACTTAAATGGAGAATCAAGTGGAATTATGTTTAAACTTGAAAATATGGGACCAGTAGAAACTGCTACAACAGCATTTGGTCAAGGGATAAGTGTAACGCCTATTCAACAAGTAACGGGTGTAAGTGCAGCCATTAATGGTGGCAATCTCTACAAAACATATATTGTTAAAAGTATTAATGAAGGACTAACCAATAATGTTATAAAACTAAACCATCCCACTTTAGTTAGAAGGGTAATAAAAGAAGAAAGTTCAAAATTAGTAAGATATGCTTTAGAAAGTGTTGTTCAAAATGGTACGGGAAAAAATGCTTATATTGAAAACTATCGCGTTGGTGGTAAAACAGGAACCGCTCAAAAAGTTAAGGATGGCAAATACATGGTAGGAAATTATATTGTATCTTTTATTGGATTTCTTCCCGCTGACAAACCTGAATATTTAATTTATGTTGCTATTGATAATCCTAAAGGCATAACTCAGTACGGAGGTACAGTTTCTGCTCCAGTAGCTAAAAATGTTATGCTCTCAATTATTGATTATAAAGGTTATCCTAAAGTATTAACTGATAAAACAAGAGAATATACTTGGTTAGACCAAAAATATATAAAACTACCTGATGTCATTGGATTAACTAAAGAAGAAGCCAAAAAACAATTAAAAGGTTTTAGCCTTGAGTATAGTGGCAGTGGTGAAAAAATTCTTGCTCAATTACCCGAAGGTAATACGTATATTAAAGAAAATAGCACTGTAAAGTTAATGCTAAACTAAAGTCGGACTTTACACTAAAATGCCAACTTGTATTTACAGCAAAAAGTAATAAATAGTATAATTATATTGAGGTGAATAATATGCTAATATTAGCAAAATCAATTTTAGGCTTAATGTTAGGCTTTGTTTTATCATTAATAGCCGCTGCAGTCTTAATTCCCTTATTAAGAAAATTAAAAATAGGTCAAAGTGTTAGTAGATTAATAAATGAAAGACATTTAAAGAAAGATGGTACACCAACCATAGGTGGATTAATATTCATAATACCAACTTTAATAATTATGTTAATTCTCTATTTAAGGGGAAGTATACAAATGAATTATAATATTGTCATAATTCTATTTGTATTTATCGCATATGGTACATTAGGATTTGTAGATGATTATTTAAAAGTAAGATACCATAACAACAAAGGGCTTCCAACCTTAGTAAAACTTGCACTGCAAACAATTATTGCCATTGTTTTCTATATAATTTTTATGAAACATGGTGGAAATACAACTATTGTTATATCTTCTCTTAATAATTTAACTATTCCGCTTGGTTGGGGATATGGAATATTTATTTTCCTAGTCTTAGTAGGAACTACTAATGCAGTAAACATAACTGATGGCTTAGATGGACTTGCAGGTGGGTTATCCGCCATGGCCTTCTTAGCATTTGGTGTTATTGCTTGGGGTTCAAACTGGATTAGTGGCTATCAAGAAATTGGTATTTTTTCCTTTATCATAGTAGGATCATTATTAGGCTTTTTAGTATTTAATACACATCCAGCTAAAGTATTTATGGGAGATACTGGTTCACTTGCTTTAGGAGCAGCTTTAGCAACTATCGCTATCTTAACTAGACACGAACTTTCTTTAGTATTAATTGGTGGGGTATTTGTTGTTGAAACATTAAGTTCCTTAATTCAAATAATTGCTATTCGTAAATTCCATAAGAGAGTATTTAAAAGAGCACCTCTTCATCATCATTTTGAAGAACTTGGTTGGGAAGAAAATGATATTGTTAAATTATTCTGGGTAGTAGGATTTTTACTATCAATGATAGGAATTATTTACGGCGTTTGGTTATAAAATTATTAATAGGTGATTTAATTGAAAAAAAGCCTATTAATTTTTTTTGCCACAATTTTCTTATCGTTATTTGGATTACTAATGGTATATTCATCATCTAGCATTTGGAGTGAATATAAGTTTAATACCAAATTTTATTATTTTAATCATCAACTAATATTCTTTATCATTGGTCTAATTATTATGATTATTTTAAGTAAAATAAATTATAAAGATTATTATAAATATGCTAATAAACTATTATTTATTTGTTTTATACTGTTAATATTAGTTTTAATACCAGGAGTAGGTCAAATTAGAAACGGCTCAAGAAGCTGGTTTGGTATTGGATCACTAGGAGTTCAACCATCAGAAATAACTAAACTAGCTCTTATTATTTTTACTTCAAAATATTTATCTCAAAATGAGAAAGACGTAAGAAGTTTTAAAAAAGGAATCTTTCCAATTCTTTTAGTAATAGGATTATTCTTTATACTTATTATGTTAGAACCTGATTTTGGGACTGCTATGGTTATAATTGCAACTATCTTTGCTATGTTATTTGTATCTAATATTAAAACATCTTTTTTCGGATATATAGGTCTTTTAGGACTAATTGGAATATCATCTCTAATAATAATTGCCCCATATCGCTTAAAAAGAATAGTTTCTTTCATAAATCCTTGGTCTGATCCTCTTGGATCAGGATTCCAAATTATTCAAAGCTTATATGCTATCGGGCCAGGAGGATTATTTGGTTTAGGTTTTGGTAATTCTATCCAAAAACACTTTTATCTTCCAGAACCTCAAACGGATTTTATTTTTGCTATTATTTCTGAAGAGTTTGGCATCATCGGTATTACCTTATTATCTATTTTATTTATAATTATTTTTTACAACACCATAAAGATAAGTTATAATCATCAAGATTTATTTGCCAAATATCTATCTTTTGGTTTAATTATGGGGTTAATAATTCAAACCATTCTTAATATTGCCGTTGTAATAGGACTAGTTCCAGTAACTGGTGTAACTTTACCATTTATATCTTATGGAGGATCATCCTTATTAGTTTCCATGGCTAGCATTGGAATAATTTTAAATATAGCAAATAATAATAAACATAATTTATAAAAAACATATAATAAATTATGAGTGAGGAAATCAAAAATAAACTTAATTTTATAACCATTGAAGATTACATATGGATAATATATTTAGGAATAATCTTTATGAGTTGGTATTCTAATTCATTAGAAAGAGATTATTATCTTCATAATAATTTAAAATCCAAAAAGAAATATCAAGATATAATGATAGGTATTTTTACTATCCTTTTAATAATCTATTTATTTTTTCTATATAGTGCCTATCAAGATTATAAAAATTTAAAACCAACTGATAGTAAACATAAAAAAGAATTTGTAACTATGAGTTTTATAGCTTCCATATTATTAGTCATTAGTGGCATAATTTTCCTTTACATTGCCATAAAAGATAATGAATTATATGTTGAATTAGCCTTTAATTAATTGATATAATTATAAGGGAGTGATTAATATGGAAAAACTATCTCCAGAATTACTTGATATGGCTATTAAAAATAATAAAATATTTATGCCATATGATGACGAAAACATCTTGCTTTATAAGAATTTTACTGTTCCAGATGAAGAAGTTGATAGTTATGTTCAAAAAGTTAATAGTCTTATTGATAAGGGAATTAAAACACCTAGAATCAAAGATTATAAATTAGTAACTTTAAGTCCTAAAAGCAAATATTCAAAATATGTAATATTAGAAGAAAAAGCCCCAGGATGCAATATTGATCATAAAGGAGTATATCTATCAACTAAGAAAAGTGATATTGATTTTGAACAAGCTGCTTTAGAATACATTTCTTATTTAGATGAATATATTAACGAAATATCTTTAAGAGCAGAGGCAAGTGTTCAGATGTATATTAAATTAGTTCAAGATTATTTAGCAATTGTTTCAACTGGCCTTCAAATTGATCCTAAACCATTAAATTTCTTTTTTGATAAAGAAGAAGGATTTACTTTCATTGATATTAATGGTGGAGGCAAAGATGATCTAGAAAAATATCTTCCTAGATATATTTTAGGATGTACATTAAGTTATGGCCTTCCATCATTAAGTATTGATTATAAACCATATAACTATATTGATGAAGAAAGAATGGCTAAATTAAAAGAAGCCTTAAGTAAAATTATCAGTAAAATTGCTGTAGCATTAATGTCAAAAGGTTATTCTAAAGAAATGGTTATTGAAGATGCTAAAAATTGGACTAATCAATTAGATAATTATCAAAAAATAGACCATATTGAAGATTTATCTAATACTATAGCAACTGAATTTGCTAAATTAAAAGAAGCACAAAAATCGAAAGTAGAGGAGGTTGACTGGACAATTGGATGGTAATTTTATCAATGATAGTAACTATCTAGATCAGCACTTCCTTATTGATGGAAAAATTATAGATTTATTTATAAAATCTTGTAATCTAAATGATAAAGATGTTGTAATTGAAATAGGGCCAGGGCAAGGTACCTTAACTAAAAAAATTGCTCCTAAAGTAAAATCATTAACTGTAATTGAAAAAGATACTCGTTTAAAAACATATTTAGATAATATACCAAATATAAATGTTATTTATAATAATGTTCTCGATACTGAAATACCAATGTGTGATAAAATTATAACAGCTATTCCATATAGTATTATTGAACCATTTATCCACAAACTAATTAAAACGAGTTTTAAAGAACTATACATGATAATGGGATCAACTTATATTGATAATGTTATTAATAAAGAGATCAATAACTTATCACTTTTAACTAATACTTTCTTTGAAACCCAAAAATTATTTAAAGTATTACCAGAGAGTTTTAATCCTAAACCTAAAACATTATCATATGCAGTTAAAATAACCCCTAAAACATCATTTGAAGGGCTAGATTTAATCTTTAAACATTTATATGAACTAGATAATAAAAAAATAAAAAATAGCCTTATAGAGGCTCTAATTGACCTAAAAAAATTAACTAAAAGAGAAAGTAAAATTCTACTTGAAAAATTTAATATTAAAAATGAGATATTAGAAAAACAATTTAGTACTATCTCAAATAATGAATTAAAATATTTATATGAAATACTAAAGAAAGAAGGAATATAATGTTTTTTACAACTGAAATGCTATTTATATTAATAGCAATCTTAATTGTTTGCTTAATTGGCTTTAAAAAATATGTTTGGTTTATATCTATTGGATATGGTTTATCAATATTTATAACTGGGATAATGTTATTAGTTTTATATCATAATATTCTAATATTACCTTATATCTTAGCCAGTTTATTATTAATAATCTATGGATTAAGATTAGGTGGTTATTTAGCATATCGTGAACTTAAAAGTGCATCTTATAACAAAAAGATGAAAAATGAAATATCTGATGGAAGTCATATGACTATTCCTCTAAAAATAATGTTATGGATTACTTGCGCCTTATTATACTTACTAATGACATCACCAATAATCTATCGTTTTGTAAATAATAGTGGAAGTGATACCTGCTTCATAGTAGGTTTAATCATTGCTTTATGTGGTATTATAATTGAATCATTATCAGATTATCAAAAGAGTAAATCTAAAAAGAAAAATCCTCATAGATTTTGTGATACCGGATTATTTAAAATAGTAAGATGTCCAAATTACCTAGGAGAATTAATAATATGGTTAGGTGTATATATATCTGGTTTTACTGCTTTAACTAGTATTGGTCAGTGGATTGTAGCTACCATAGGTTTCTTGGGAATTGTTTATATCATGTTTAGCGGCGCTAGAAGATTAGAATTAAGACAAGATCGTACATATGGAGAAGATCCTGAATATCAATCTTATGTTAAAAAAACACCAATTTTATTACCACTTATTCCATTATATAGTGTTAAAAAACATAAATGGTTAGTTGGCTAAAGAGTCTGTTCGTCAAAGAATAGGCTTTTTCTTTACATAAATATTAAAAAAATCCCCAATTTATTATATAATGTAATAGAGGTGTTTTTATGCGTGTAATAATAACAGCAGGTGGAACTGGAGGTCATATATATCCAGCTCTAGCAATCCTTAAAAAAATAGAAGAAAAAGAACCAGATAGTGAATTCCTATATATCGGAACCCATAATCGTATGGAAAAAGATATTATTCCTAAAGAAGGCTATCGTTATGAAGCTCTAGAAATTTATGGCTTTAGTAAATCTATGATTAAAAGGGATATCAAAAATATCGGTCTAATATATAAAGCCTATAAAAAATGTTTAAATCTAATAAAGGAGTTTAAACCAGATATTGTAATAGGTGTAGGTGGTTATGTAACATTTCCGGTTATAATGGCAGCTAATAAACTTGGAATTAAAACTTTTATTCATGAACAAAATAGTATTCCCGGTAAAAGTAATCGCATACTAGCTAAAAAAGTATCTATGATTGGTGTTAGTTTTGAAGATAGTAAAAAGTATTTTGACAAGTCAAAAACCTATTTAACTGGTAATCCATGTGCGGAAAATGCTATTGATTTAAAAGCAGTAAGTAAAACCAAATATGGATTAGATCCTAAAAAGAAAGCAGTTCTTATCGTTCAAGGCTCTCTTGGCTCTAAAGTAATAAATGATAAAATGCTTCCTTTCTTACAAAATATTGAAAATGAAACATATGAAGTATTGTATGTAACAGGTAAAGATTACTATGAAGATTATTCTAAAAATAAATTTAGTTCAAATGTTAAAGTAGTACCATATGTTGATAATTTAAGTGCACTAATGAAAGATATGGACTTAATAGTAACTAGAGCAGGAGCTTCTATCACAAGTGAAATAATGGCTCTAGCAATTCCAAGTATTTTTATACCTAGTCCTTATGTAGCTAATAATCATCAATATTATAATGCACTATCAATAAAAGAAGGCAAAGCAGGGGAAATGATTGAAGAAAAAGATTTAACTGCTGACTTATTAAAAGAAAAAATAAACAATATTTTAAACAATGAACAAATTTATAAAGAAATGCAATATAACTTAAATGAAATGAGTATTACTAATAGTAGTACTATGATTTATAATTTAATAAAAAATCTATTAAGATAGGGTGAATAAAAATGGCGGGCAAGAAAAAGAAAAAACGTTTAAATGTAAAAAGATTAATAGTCTTCTTACTAATAATATATTTAATAGTAACTGGTTTTATTAAGCTTTACAATGAACCAATAAAAAATATTATTATTAAAGGAAACTACTATGTAACTGATGCTGAAATAATCAATCTTGCCAAGATTAAAAACTATCCCGCCATGGCGTCATTAAATCTTAAAAAAATAAAAAATAATTTAAAAACTAATAAACTAATAAAAGATGTTAATATTAAAAGAAATATAAAATTTCAACTAATAATTAATATTACTGAACAAAAAATCATATGTTTAGATCGAGCTAATAATATTCTTTTACTAGAAGATGGCTCAAGTATTCCTAATAATAATGAATACCCTGGTATTCCTATGTTAATAAACTATACTAAAGAAGATGTTTTAAAAGAATTCCTAGCTGGTATGGGAAAACTAGATTATGGAACTCTTAGTGGTATTAGTGAAATAGAATACGCTCCTTCTAAAGGAAAAGATGATACAATTGTTGATGAAACAAGATTCTTACTTAAAATGAATGATGGCAATTCAGTATATATCAATAATTATAAATTATCTAATCTAAAATATTATCAAAAGATATATGCTTCTTTAAATAATAAAAAGGGTATCTTACATCTTGACAGCGGATCATACTTGGAGGAAATAAAATGAATTACAATGAAGAAATGAAAAAAATAATTGCCTCACTAGATTCAAAGAAAAAGCTTCTTCTTCATAGTTGCTGTGGACCATGTTCAACTAGTGTTATTGAAAGATTAAAGGATTATTTTGATATCACTGTACTGTATTATAATCCCAACATTGAACCAAAAGAAGAATATCTTCATCGTAAAAGTGAACAATTAAGAGTCCTAAAAGAATTAAATATAAAAAGTATGGATATCGATTATTTAAATGAAGAATACCACGCTAAAATAACTGGCTATGAATCTGAACCAGAAAATGGTTTAAGATGCCCAATTTGTTATGAACTTAGAATGGCTAAAACTGCTAAACTAGCCAAAGAAAATAACTTTGATTATTTTTGTACAACCTTAACAGTTAGTCCTCACAAACCAAGTAAAATAATTAATGAAATTGGACTAAAACTAGAAAAAGAATATCAAATAAAATATTTATTATCTGACTTTAAAAAAGAAGATGGATACAAAAGAAGTATAGAATTATCTAAAGAATATGATTTATATAGACAAGACTACTGCGGATGTCTATATTCAAGGAGGAATAATAATGAAGAATAAAAAAGGTTTTACTTTAGTAGAAATCCTAGCTGTAATCGTATTACTAGCACTACTAATCATATTTGCAGTACCAGCAATTCTTGAAGCTTTAGAAGGTGGAAGAACTGGTATCGATAAAATCAATAAGAAAAATTTAACCGATGCTTGCGAATCAGTAATAGTCGAAGTAGTAAGTTGCAAAATTCATGATGAAACTTATGGAGCCCTAGGAATTCATGTATCAGACACATTAAAAGGTAAATGCGACACTTTACAAGATTTAGTTATCGGTAAAACTGTAACTACTAATGTAAGAAATTTAATATCTAGCGGATATTTTAGGGATGATGATCATAACTGTGACTTAGATAAACCAATAAAGATAACTACCAACTCATCTACTCTTAAAGTAACTGTTGATTTATCAGAAGTATCTTGCCGTAAAAAGAAGTAGGAGGTTTTATGGGACTATTTAGTAAATTTAAAGAGGTATTTAAAAAAGAAAAGAAAGAAGACTTAGAAGTCTATGAAAAAGGATTAGAAAAAACTCGTAAAGAGTTTGTATCCGAAATAAATGTTCTCGGGCATAAATTTCATAAAGTAACAGATGAATATTTTGAAGAACTAGAAAGTGTTTTAATAAAAGCTGATATTGGTATTAAAACTGTTGAAGACTTTTTAGAAAGATTAAAAAAACGTGTAAAAGATGAAAATATTACCGATCCTGAATTCTTAAGAGAAGTAATTATTGACGAATTATTTATGATTTATGTTGAAGGAGATACCTTAACTGACAAAATAAATATTCAAGAAGAAGGGCCAACTGTAATTCTAATGGTTGGCGTAAACGGAGTAGGTAAAACTACTACCATTGGTAAACTAGCAAATAAATACCATAAAGAAGGTAAAACAGTAATGTTAATAGCAGGTGATACCTTTAGAGCTGGAGCTGTTCCACAATTAGAAGAATGGGCGAATCGTACCGATTCATTATTCGTAGGAAAAGAAAATGCTGATCCTGCTAGTGTAATTTATGATGGCCTTCAAAAAGCTTTAGAAGAAAAAGTAGATATCGTTTTAATTGATACAGCTGGTAGATTACAAAACAAAGTTAACTTAATGAATGAACTTGAAAAGATTAACAAAGTAATCGGTAAATTTATACCTAATGCTCCTCATGAGACATTATTAATAATTGATGCCACTACTGGCCAAAATGGTATTTCCCAAGCCGAAAGCTTTAAAGAAATAACTAACATTACTGGTATTGTTTTAACTAAATTAGATGGAACTGCTAAAGGTGGAATTGTTTTAGCAATTAAAGAAGAAGTTAATTTACCAGTTAAATTTATCGGACTAGGTGAAAAAGTAGATGATTTAAAATCTTTTGATATTGAAGAATATATCTATGGTCTATTAAAGGATATGATGTAATGGAAGAAATAGTTTATTATACTAATTTATTTGATTATTACTGCAATCTCTTATCATCTAAAGAAATTGAATATTTTAAAGATTATTACTTTGAGAATCTTTCACTTCAAGAAATAGCTGATAATCACAATGTATCGAGAAATGCTATAAGTAAGTCATTAAAAACAACTAAAGAAAAACTAGATTATTATGAATCTAATTTAAAACTATCGTCAAAAAAGAATAAAATTAAAAAACTTCTTTCGGAAGAAGATTATTTAAAAATAGAAAAATATATCTAAAAAGCTTCTCATTTTGAGAAGCTTTTTTGTTTTCTAAATGCTACATAACTCATTACCATAATTGGTATTAAGATAAATAGATTACTTAAATTATTTTTAAATGTATCACTTGTATTAATAGATAAGATTAATAATATAAACCATAACATAAAAGATATTAATTGATATTTTTCATCTTTATATATAAATGATATTAAAGAAAATATTGCAATTAAGCATATAACTAATATTAATAATCCCCACCAAGTAGAAGTATACATATTCTTAATAAGTAATGCTAAATCAGCTTGAGACTCTATAATAGAATCAGCATAATTCATTCTATCAACCTGATTAAAGTAGGCTAAGAACCAAATACTAAATATTGATTCTATTAAAGACATACCAAATAAGAACTTACTTCGACCTTTAAATAAATCTTTAGTTTTATTTTTAATTTTATTCATCAGCTAAATTATCAAAATATCCTTGAATAAATACTACAGGAGTACCTTTATCACCAGAACCACTAGTTAAATCACAAAGTGAACCAATTAAATCAGTTAGTCTTCTAGGAGTAGTACCTAAACTAACATTTTGTCCTTTTAAATCTTTTTCTTTATTTCTAATTTCATTTCTAATAGCTTCTTTAAGTTCATCTCCTCTTAAATCAGCAAATTTATTATCAGAAACATATTTTAATTTAATTTCATTAGGAGTTCCTTCTAAACCAGGAGTATAGAATGGTGAAACAACTGGATCAGCAAGTTCCCAAATCTTACCAACTGGATCTTTAAATGCACCATCACCATAAACCATAACTTCAATAGTTTTACCAGTAAGTTCTTTTAATCTATCCTGAATAGTTCTAACTAGTACATCACCCTTAGCAGGGAATAATTTTAATCTTTCTTCCGTAGATTTATTAGAACCTAAAAGTCCATATTTTGGATTACATCCTGAACCATTAACTGGAACATTTAAAACATCAGTTAGACAGTAACAAGTAGCACCTTTTTCTCTTAATTGTTTTTTAGTTTTTTCTCTAGTATGAATATCACAGTTTAAAACATTATTTGTATAAGCTAAAATATCACTAGCCTTATTAGAAAATACAAATTTTACTTCGCAGTTTTCACTTGCACATAATTCTCGATAATAATCTACCATATTAATACCTGTAAATGGATGTAACCATTCACCAAATACATCATAGTATTCTTCTTCTGTAATAACACTACCTAAATCATATTTACTATTATCTAAAGTAGTTTCATCCATAATACCATTTCCAACTTCATCTGCAGGGAAAGATAATAAGATAGTTAATTTATTCATTCCTCTGGCAATACCTTTTAAAATCATTGAAAATCTATTTCTAGATAGAATAGGGAATACAATTCCTAATTCCTTATTAGGAAATTTTTGTACTAAATCAGTAGCAATATCATCTACAGTAACATAATTACCTTCACTAATACCAACTACAGCTTCTGTAATTGCTACAACATCTCTATCCTTAAATTCAAATCCTTCTGATTCTTTAGCTTTCATTAAAGAATCTACTACAATTGATGCTAAATCATCATTTGTTTTAATAATTGGGGTTCTAATTCCTCTTACAACAGTACCCACATTTCTCATTTTATTATTCACATCCTTACAATAAAATTTTACTATTTAATAATATATGATGTCAAATAAAAAACGAAAATTTAAAATAAAAAAACGAGCCAAAGCTCGTCATATTCTTAATGGTGGAGAATAAGGGACTCGAACCCTTGACCCTCTGCGTGCAAGGCAGATGCTCTAGCCAACTGAGCTAATTCCCCAAAGAACATA
>CACXGV010000074.1 GCA_902767375.1 uncultured Erysipelotrichaceae bacterium | reverse complement strand
GCAATTATTAAAGAAATTAATAAACCAAGACTTCTATATGAATATGGAATTAATTTAAATGATAGTAAGGAAGATGCAATATATTTAAGAGATAAAGAAGTTAATAGTATTATTGAAATCTTACTTAGAAAAAATAAAAATAATCCAATATTAATAGGTAAGGCAGGCGTTGGTAAAACTTCAGTGGTTAATGAGCTTGCTAGAAGAATTAAAATAGGTAAGGTGCCGGATAAACTTAAAAATTATGAAATAATAGAACTTAACACTTCTACTTTAATAGCAGGTACTAAATATCGAGGAGAATTTGAAGAAAGAATAAATAATATTATTAAAGAAATAAAAAAATCATCTAATATAATTTTATTTATTGATGAAATACATACAATAGTTAAAACGGGTTCATCTGATGGATCAATTGATGCTGCTAATATTTTAAAACCTTATTTAACTAAAGGGGATATTAAAATAATAGGAGCAACTACGACTAATGAATATTATGAATATATTAAAAGAGATAAAGCTTTTAGTAGAAGATTTACACCAGTATTAATAGAAGAACCATCTTTAAATGATATGAAATATATTTTAAGAAAAATAAAAAAGAGTTTTGAAGAATATTATGATTTAAAAATAGATAATAAAGTACTTGATTATATAATTAAGATAAATGATAAATATTACAAGGATTTATGTAATCCGGATAAGTCTATTGAGCTTTTAGACACGGCCTGTTCTAAAAAGGTTTTAAAAGGTGAAGATAAAATATTAAAAATAGAAGATATTGATGTAGTTATTAAACCTAAAGAAATAAATCCTTTAGGGTTTAATAGACTTTTATTTAACTCATAAAAATGATAAAATAATTTTATAGGTGAGTTATGGAAAAAAGTCGCGAAGAATTAGAAGAGAAAATTGAAAGTTTAAAAGGTGAAAGAGAAGCTGTAAAATTTGGAATGGTTCAACTATCATTAGATAGTAAAGTTAAAATGTATCTAAATTTAGCAGAGAAGGAAAAGGAATTAACTAAGTGGATTGATTCTTTAGAACTAGATCTTGAACTTGATGAAATGAAACATTGTAGGCATGCTTTTGTCAAAGACGAGAATAGAGAAAATGCTTTACCACATTTTGCAAAGTTTGAGACAATGTATTATTGTGTTAAATGTGGTTTATATGGACCTTGTTTAAATGTAAAAGCGACTGACCCATCTAGAGTTAAAAGAATATCAGATATTTATTTTACTACTTCTAGTAATGGATTTAGATGTGATTTGTCTTTAACTAATTTAGAAGAAGCAAAAAAAACATATAAGAGATTTAAAGATTTAATGCCAGAAGTAGAAGATGAAAGATTAGTAGTATATCTAGGAAATTATTTAGAATATTTAAGAAGAGGGATTGATGTTTCATTAGAAGCATATAAATCATTAGATGAAGTTTATCATGAATATTCTCCATATTTTATTACAAGTTATATTGATTGTAATATAGATAAAGTAGAAACTAAAAGACTTCCTAGAGTATATAGGAAATAGAGTGATTTAAATGAGTAGAAAATCTTACAGTGAGATTAATGGTGATGTTATTAGAACTAGTGTAGCATTAGAATGTACCTTAGATAGAATAAATGAATTAGAAGAAGATAAAAAGATTCAGGAATATATTAAATTATTAAGTGATTATGAAAGATTAAAAAGAGAAAAAGAAAACGGCTTAATAAGTTTAAAAGAAGCAGAGCAATATGAATGTAATCATTTATTTGTTGTAGGCAAAAAAACTAGTGAAGATGATTTATTAGAGGGAGAGGTAGTCCTTAGATGTTTAAAATGTGGGGTTACTAGTGGAGAAAAATATGCTAGTGAAGGCTTACCTAATATAAGAGAAATGAGAAAAATTATTCATCAAACAGCTCATCATGGAAGACTTTTATCAGATAAAGAAGTTATGGATATGGAAGATATTCAAAAAAGATATGACAGTGTTAAAGATATGATGAGTGAAGAAGAAATCTCTAAAGTTATTTGTGAAAGTATACGGTGTCAAAGAGAGCATAAAAAGACTTTAGGAAAATAGGAGGTAAATATGAAGTTTTATAATACATTAACAAGAAAAGTAGAGGAATTTGTTCCTCATTATCCCGATAAAGTAGGATTTTATACATGTGGACCAACAGTTTATCATTATGCTCATATTGGGAATATGCGTAATTATATAGGTCATGATATTTTAGATAAAACACTTAGATATTTAGGATATGATGTTAAGAGAGTAATGAATATTACTGATGTAGGTCATTTAACTAGTGATTCGGATTCTGGTGATGACAAGATGGTTGCTAGTGCTAAAAGAGAAAATAAAAGTGTTTTAGATATTGCAAAGTTTTATACAGAAGCATTTTTTAAAGATTTTGATGCACTTAATTGTAGAAGACCTGATGTAGTATCACCAGCTACAGAAAATATAGATTTTTATATTGAAATAATTAAATCTTTACTAGAAAAAGGATATGCTTACGAGGCTGGTGGAAATGTTTATTTTGATGTTTCTAAACTAGCTGATTATTATCAACTTACTAATCATAAAGAAGATGATATGGTAGTTGGAGTTAGAGAAGGCGTTGAATTTGATGAAAGTAAACGTAATCAGGCTGATTTTGCTTTATGGTTTACTAAATCAAAATTTGATGATCAAGAGCTTAAATGGGACTCTCCTTTTGGAGTAGGATATCCTGGTTGGCATATTGAATGTACAGGAATTTCTATTAAAAATTTAGGAGAGTATTTAGATATTCATGGTGGAGGAGTAGACAATATATTTCCACATCATACAAATGAAATAGCTCAGTCTGAAAGTTATTTAGGACATAAATGGTGTAATTATTGGTTCCATAATGAACATTTAATGGATGAATCTGGTAAGATGAGTAAAAGCCATGGAGCAGTATTATCAGTATCAGTATTAAAGGAACAAGGATATAATCCATTAGCATTTAGATTTATGTGCTTAAATAGTCATTATCGTAAACAATTAGTATTTAGTTATGAGGGATTAGAAAGTGCTCAAACAGCTTATAATAAACTTAAAAATAAAATTTCTTTAATTAAAGATGATGGAGATTTAGATGAGGGAGCATTTGCTGATTATAATAATAGATTTATAGATTACTTGAGTAATGATTTAAATACTGCTAATGCAATTACACTTTTATATGATTTACTTAAAGATGAAATGGTTAATGGTCATACTAAATTAGATTTAATTAAATCTTTTGATAAGGTATTAAGTTTAAATTTAATTGAGGAAAAAGTATTACGTGAAGATCATGATGCAATTATGAAATTGATTGAAGCAAGAAATGAAGCTAAGAAGAAAAAAGATTTTGAACTTGCTGATTCAATTAGAGAAGAATTATTACAAAAGGGAATTGTTTTGGTTGATACAAGAGAAGGTACAATTTATAAAGAGGTATAAAGATGTATTTACTATTTTATTTATTGATGCTTATTATTCCTACTATTGCGCAATCATATGTAATGAGTACTTATAATAAATATATTAAGGTTAAAGCTGGTTGCAATTTAACGGGATATGATATGGCTAAAAAGATATTAGAGAAAAATGGTTTAGGTAGTTTGTATATTGTAGAGGCACAAGGAACTTTAACTGATCATTATGATCCAACAAGAAAAACGGTTAAACTTTCTCATGATGTATTTCATGGGGATAGTATTTCATCTATTGCAATAGCAGCTCATGAATGTGGACATGCAATTCAAGATAAAGAAGCTTATTCACTACTTAGAGTTAGAAGTAGATTAGTTCCAGTAGTTAATTTAGCTACGAAAGCAAGTTATGTTGTAATCTTACTTGGGGCTTTTATGGAAATAACTGATTTAATTTTTGCAGGTATTTTACTTGTTGGAACAGGTCTTGTATTTCAACTTGTAACTTTACCGGTAGAAATTGATGCATCTAGAAGAGCACTTGTTCAAATGGAAGAATGTGGTGTTCTTTCTGGTGATACTGATGGAGTAAGAGTTATGCTTAAAGCAGCTGCTCTTACTTATGTAGCAGCAGTTATAACAAGTGCAATTGAAGTGTTAAGACTTTTATTAGTATTTGGAAGAAGAAGAGACTAAAGTCTCTTTTTTAGGAGGTAAGATGGATTATTTGGTTTTAGTAAATCCTTTTAATAAATGCCCAGATCTTGTATTTGAAATAGTGGATACTAATTCAAGATATGCTAAAAGAATGTGTGAAAAAAAGACTTTAGAAGCTTTTAAAAAGTTACAAGTATTTGCTTTAGAAAAAGGATATGATATTGAAATTGAAAGTGCTTTTAGAAGTATTGAACATCAAGAAAAAGTATTTAATGATTGTGCATTTAAAAAAGGATTAGAATATACTAAAAAATATGTAGCATCTCCTGGATACTCTGAACATCATACGGGGCTTGCTTTAGATATATGTTTATATAAAGATGGTAAGTTTATAATTGAACATGATTTACCAAATGATTTTATTTTATTCTTAAAAGAGAATATAGCGAAATTTGGATTTATTTTAAGATATCCAAAAGGCAAAGAAGTGATTACTGGTTATAATTATGAACCATGGCATATTAGATATGTAGGAGAAGCTGCTAAAGAAATAATGGATAAAAATATAACTTTAGAAGAATATTTAAATAAAACTAACGCCCCACAAAACTAAATACATTTCATCCTAGAAATACAGCTTTACACTAGTTTTACACTTGCGGGGGGGTTAAATTATGAGATAATCACTATAGAAGGTAGTGATTTTTTCATGGATAAAAAAGCTAAAAATACAATAATAGTAAGTGTAATAGCACTAGCCCTAGTGCTAATTGGTGTAACCTATGCATACTTTAGTGCCAGAATAACCGGATTAGAAAGTGCCTCAACAATTAGTTTAACAGCCGGTAGAATGGGGATAGTATATTCAGAAGGTAATGAAGAAGTAACCTTTACAAATATCTACCCTAAAGAAGAAGCCTGGACAACTAAATCATTTACTTTAACTGGCTGGAATACAACTGATCAAAGAATGTATTACAAAATTGGACTAAATGTTATATCAAATACATTTACAAATGGTTATTTAACTTATGATTTAACACTAGTTAGTGGAGCAAATGGAACACCAGTAGCAAGTAAAACAGGAGTAGCCATAAATGGAACAGGAAAGATTCCATTTGGAATGGGATCATTCTTAGCAGCAGATGGAGATGCCCATAACTATGAATTAAAAATATATTTTAAAGATAATGGTGAGAATCAAAATGATGCCCAAGAAGCAATATTTAATGCCAAAATATATGTAGAAGAATCAGATGGAATAGAAGCACCAGATGGATGGAAGAATGCCCCAGCTGGATCATTACTTGCGGGAATCAAAGTAAATAATAGTTCATTAAGTACTATGGGAACAATTCCAGGAAGAGAACCATCAGCAAGTGGCCCAATAACTGAGACTGTAAGTGAGTTTTGTGGTGGAGATAGTGACTGTGAAGTATACTACTATCCAACATTTGATGATGCATTGAATTATACCAATGAATCAAGTGGCAACTATAGTGAAGTATATGGAAATCTAATAGGTAAATGGGTATGGACAGGTCAATATTATGTAACAAATGCAACAGCAAGTTCAATAACATATACAAATAATGATAGAATACAAACATTAGAAAGCAATTTATTATTATCAGAAGAAGATGATTATGGTACATCTTATTACTATCGTGGTGAAGCAGATAATAATTATTTAGTATTTGCCAATATGTGCTGGAGAATAGT
>CACXGV010000073.1 GCA_902767375.1 uncultured Erysipelotrichaceae bacterium | reverse complement strand
TTATATAAAATATTTATCATTCCATGTTATAATATATTTGGAGAATGATATTATGGGTGATAAAGAATATGTACTACCTAAGGTAGAGGATTATGTTAAAAATGCTAAAATTGCTAAGGTGATTAGTAAGAGTAAGGATAGTTTTATAACTTTAACTAGGGAAGATGAAATAAATAGTATTGGTTTTAGGGATTATCCTAATTTTATAATTAATGGAATACATGGAAGTGGTAAATCTAACTTTGTTGAAAATATTATTATTAATATATTATTAAATGGTAATCCTAAGGATGATAAATTATTTATAATTGATACTAAAATATTAGAATATTCTTTATTTAAAGAAATCCCAAATTTATTATGCCCAATAACTGATGATTTAAAGAAAGCATTAACTGGATTACAAAAAATAGTATCTGAAGTATATAGAAGATATGATGTATTTGCTGAAAAAGGTGTTAAGGATATAGATGGTTATAATAAATTAGATAATTGTCATATGAGTAGTATATATGTAATTATAGATGATTTAGTTGATATTCTTGGATATTCTAAGAAAGAATATATTGATGCTATTACTCAGTTAATTCAAAGAGGAAGACAAGTAGGAGTATATCCAATTGTAGTAACTACTAATATTGATATGGTGGATTCTAGTTTTATAAATATGTTTTCTAATAGAGTTACATTTAGAGCATATTCTGAAAGTGAATCTAAGTTATTATTAAATGAAGCTGGGGCTGAAAAGTTAGGTGAATATGAGTATTATATTAATACTTCTATGAATAAATATGATGGAAAGTATAAATCTTATAAGATAGATGATAGTTATGTTGAAAAATTAGTTAAATATGTTAAAGATAATTATACTTTAAAGGAAGATGATTTTTTTAAAGAAGAAGTTAAAGTTGAAGAATCTATAGAGGAAGAAGATCCTATATCAGATGAGATTTTAGAGTTTGTTAAATCTAATGATAGGATAAGTGCTTCAGTGTTACAAAGAAGATTTAGACTCGGGTATAATAAAGCAGCAAGGTTAATTGATATGTTGAAAGAAAGAGGCATTATAGGAGAGCAGGAAGGTTCTCTACAAAGGAAAGTATTAGTTCATAATGAAGATAATGTAGATATAGAACCTAGTGAAGAAATAGAAGATAAAAATGTTATATATAGTAAGATATTTGTATGGATATTGATTATTATATTTATAATATGCTTTATAAAGGCTATTGTTAGTTAATTGTATTTCTAAAAAGAAATAATTATGATATATTTATTGTAGGAGGTATGAGATGATTGATATACTTATTTCTATTGGTATAGGTGCTGTTGCAGGTTGGCTTGCAAGTTTAGTTACTAATTCTGGTGGAGGATTAATTAAGAATATTATCTTAGGGTTAGTAGGTGGATTTGTAGGACAGTTTATTTGTAATTTATTACATATTTCATTTGCTGGATATCTTGGTACTATACTTGTATCTGCTGCAGGTGCTGTTTTAGTTGTATTTATTATTAATAAAATCTTTAAATGAATTGTTTAACAATTCATTTTTTTTATTAAATATGATATATTATTGTGTAGGTGATACTTTGTGAGAAAAAATAATGTTAGTGCTGGAAAAATTATTGGAGTAATAATAATTATATATGTGTTTTTAAATATTATATCTTCAATGATTAGTGGTAATAATGATGAATATAAACCTAAGGAGAAATCTAGAGGAACGTTTACTTTAATAGCATCGACTTCAACTAAGAAGATGGACTCAGCATTAATTAAGTATGCTAAGAAGAATGGTATTAAGTTGGAAATAGAGCATTATGGTGATTTAGAAATAGTTGATATTTTAAATGAAGATAGTAGTTATTATGATGCAGTATGGATAAGTAATTCTTTGTGGCTTTATCAACTTGAAAATAGTTATTTAACTACAGATAGTAAGAGTATTGTTATTGATCCAGTAGTTATGGGTATTACTAAAAGTAAAGCTCAAGAGTTAGGTTTTGTTGGTAAAGATATTTATAATAAGGATTTACTTAATGCAATTAAAGATGGAAAACTTAAATATGTTATGGCATCTGTTACAAAAACTAATACAGGTGCGACAAGTTATTTATCATTTTTAAATAGTTTAGCAGGTAGCCCAGAAGTATTAACTGAATCTATGCTTGATAATGAAACTTTAAAGAGTGATTTAAAGAGTTTATTTAAAGGTGTAGAGAGAGTTAGTGGTGATGAAGAATATTTAGCAGAGATGTTTAAGAATGGTGATTATAATGCCATGATTAATTATGAAAGCTCATTAATTGAAATTAATAAAGAGCTTGTTAAGAGTGGAAAAGAGCCATTATATTTAATTTATCCAGTTGATGGAGTTGCAATTAATGATATGCCAATTGCATTTATTAATAATAATAATGATGAAAAGAAAAAGGAACAATTCTTAAAGTTACAATCATATTTAAGAAGTGATGATGCAACTAAGTTAATGGAAGAGTATGGATATCGTTCTTGGTATGGTGGGACTAATGATAAAGCAGATAAGAGGGTATTTAATCCTGAATGGGGTATTGATACTACAAAGTATTTAAAAGATATGAAATATCCTAGTAAAGCAGTTATTAGTAAAGCAATCGGATTATATATAGAAGCTTTGAGAAAACCTACACATGTAGTATTTTGTTTGGACACTTCAGGTAGTATGTATGGTGAAGGTTTAGATGAATTACAAGATGCTATGAGATATATTTTAGATAAAGAAGAAGCTAGTAAAGATAATTTACAATTTAGTGATAATGATCTTATTAGTTTAATATCATTTGATAGTAGTGTTAATGATAGTTTATATAATGTTAAGGGTAATAATACTTTATCTGCAATAAATTTTGTAGATAAGTTAGATGCTTATGGTGGAACTAATATTTATGAACCAGCAGTTGAAGCCTTAAAACTTTTAGAGGGTACTGATTCTAATGAATATACAAAAACAGTTATTTTAATGACTGATGGTCAATCTAATGGTGGAAGACTTAGTGATGTTTCGAGATATTATAAATCTTCTAAAAATAAAGTACCTATTTATAGTATTACATTTGGTTCAGCAAGTGAGAAACAATTAAAAGGATTGGCTGAATTATCAAATGGTAAAGTATTTAATGGTAAAAATGGGTTAAAGAGAGCATTTGCTGAAGTAAGGAGTTATAATTAATGAAAGGTAAAGAAGTTGTTTCAGCAGTAGTTGGAGGAGCCTTCTTTGCAGTACCTTATTTAGCACTTTCTTTTACTTTAGCACCAGCTTTAGCGATAGGATGTGCAGCATTTGGTGCAAGTGAATTAGTATTATCTGGAATGGTTAAGAATGATAAACTAAAAGATACTGATTTACCTTTATATATGAAAATAACTAATGCTAAGAAACAAAATAAAGAAATATTAGAAATGATTCCTAAGATAGAATCAGAAGAGACAAGAAAAAATCTAAATGAGATTCATGAAACGGTAGATAAGATAATTAAAACAATTGAAGATAATCCTAAAAAGGGAGATAAAGTTAAGAACTTCTTTGAATACTATTTACCAGTACTTTTAAAAATTGTTAAAAGGTATGATGAAGTTGAAAATCAAAAGTTAAGATCTAAAGAAGGCAAAACTTTTATGGATAAGGCAGATAAGATGATAATGGATACAAGTAAGGCATTTGATTCAATACTTGCTTCACTTTATTCAAGAGATATTTTAGATGCTGATGCCGATATGAAAGTTTATGATATGATGCTTAAAGCAGATGGTATTACACCAGATAATTTATTAATGAAAGGTAGTGATTCTGATGAAAAATAAGAAATCTTTATGGGGTATATTGTTATTTGTAGTTATTATAGTAGCAATTATTGTTATTAATAAGATTAAAGATAATGATGATACTAATTTCTTAAATGGAAAACTTACAACTGTTTATGTAGCAACTGGTGGTGGAAAAGAAGATTTTTTAGCAGATAAAGATGTAATAAAGATTCTTAAGAGTAAGTATAAATTAGATGTTGTATTTGATACTTGGAGTAATGGTAAAACTATTACTAAACCATTAATTAGAGAAGCAGTTGGCTTAGGTAATAAGGATATTATTTCAAGAATGGAATCTGGTGAAGAGTTTACTATTCAATCTAGTGGAGTAAGTAAATATGATGCTTTATTTACTTCAGATCAAAGATTTTACGATTATTATAAATTACAACCAGATAAGGAAAAAGGAGAATCACTTAGATATACAGTACTAGATGGTGGTCTTACATTAAATACACCAATTGTTATATATAGTTGGAAAGAAGTAGTAGATGCCTTAGTTAATGAAAAGATTGTTACAGAACAAGATGGTGTTTATTATATTTCTGATATGAATAAATTAATTGAGTATATTTTAACTGGTAAAAAATGGAAGGATATCGGACTTAATAATCTATATGGAAGTATAAATATTGCAAGTACTGATCCAGTATCATCTTCACCAGGAGCCACTTATTATGGATTATTATTATCTATCTTAAGTGAAGCAAATGTTACAAGTGAAAATGTTACTAAAAACTTACCTAAGTTAAAAGAGTTCTATATTAAGTCAGGATATATGAATAATACACCAGCTGATTTATTTGAAAGATATTTAAAAACTGGAATGGGTGGAGAGCCTATGATAGTAGATTATGAAAAAAGTATTATAGATTTTGCTAATTCAAATCCAAATGGATTTGCTCAAGTAAAAGATAGCATTAGAATTCTTTATCCTACTCCTACAATTTGGAATAGT
>CACXGV010000072.1 GCA_902767375.1 uncultured Erysipelotrichaceae bacterium | reverse complement strand
TCTTGATGCATAGAATGACCAAACACCTTCTTTAGGTATTAAACTATTTAAAGTTGAATATTCTCCATCAGAAGTACTTGCATAATATAGTGGAGTATAGAAGTTTGTAAAATGGAATCCTTCATGAGTTAGTTTATATAAAGTTGGAGTCAACTCTTTATCAATAGCGATAGGATAGAAAGCTTCTCCTACAATTGCAATTAAATTTTTGCCTTTAAATATACCGGTATATTCATTCTTTTCTGAAGGAACTTGAGTACTCATATACTGATTAATACTTTTAATTTTTTTGTTTTCAGATTCTTCAGCAAGAGCTGTAAAATCAAAATCTTGAACATTATATTCTATTTCTTTTTCAGTAGGGGCCGGAATAACATTTCCTTCTGGAGTTTCAACTAAAACTGTTTCTTCAAAATTAGAAATAATTCTTTCTAAATCTAATCTCATAGTAGTTAATATACCAAAAGTTTGAGCAGCTGAGTTAGGAACATGTTTATAATAGTATAAGTTTTTAGCAGAGTATAAATCTTTAGAGTCAAAGTTTAGTGATAAGACGGTTAAAGCAAAAAATATAATAAATGCTGCTATTTTGATAGCTATTTTTTTAAAATTTAGTTTTTGAGTGTATACTTTTTTATTAAATATTAATAATAATATTATTGGTAGTATAAATAATAACATTATTACTATATTGTTAGTAAATGTTTGCCAAATGGCACCAAAGAATTCAAATACTTGGCCACCATGAATAAATGAATAAATGCTTATTATATTTCCATAAAATTGGAAATTAATAAACTGAGATATAAATATGATGGGAATAAAACACATTATAATTATAAATAACCATTTATTTAAACCTTTGCCAAATAAGCTAGTGATAATATCTATAAATATAGCTGTAACTATACTAAAAATTGTAATATAAAATGCTTCTTTTAAACTTAATGTTTTAAAGATAGAAAAATGGTAAATAAACTCTAAAAATAAAATTATTATTAGAGCGAAAAAGAATTTTTTAATATATTTTTTATTCATGTACAACACCTTCTTTTTGATTATATCATAAAAGTAGTAAGTGTGTGTTAATAATTGATAAATCAATTGACATGGGAAACCATTTATTTTATAATTTTGTTATAAGATAAGGAGGATATTTATGAGAAAGAAAGGAAATGTTCAAAATATTTTAATTATTGCTTTATCAGTTGTAGTTATAGCAATGTCAATTGGTTTTGCAACAATAGAAAGGGATTTAAGTATTTCAGGTACAGTTAATTTAACAGGAAATAAGTTTGATGTTAAATTTAAAGATAATTCATACCAAGAATCTACTGGAAGTGTAGCTGCTACTGGTGTTACATTATCTGGAACAAGTGGTACATTTACTGTAACTTTAGATAAACCTGGAGATTTTTATGAATTTACTGGTGTTATCCAAAATGCTGGTGATTTTGATGCTGCATTAAAATCAGTTACATTAACAAATTCACTTACTGCTGAGCAAAAGAAATATGTTACTTATACAGTTACATATGATCAAACACCATATACTGAAACAACTACTGGAATTACTGGTGTTACACTAGCAAAACAAGCTAATGATACTCCAACAGAAGTAAATTTTAAAGTTCGCGTATTATACAACGTTCCTGCATCTAATGATGATTTATTAACAACAGATATTTCTGGAATTACATTAGGCGTAGTATTCCATTTCGAACAAGCAGCTTAGTAAGAAAAGATTATAATGAAGAAAAAGGGCAATAAAATAGTATATATATATGAGGCAATAATACTTGCTTACATATTATTATATAGATTTATTGTTGTTAATAATTTTATTTCTTATGCTAATTATGTAAATATATGCTTTTGGTTATTAATAGGTGTATCCTTATATATAATTGGTGGATTTCCTAAGGATAGGCATTATTTTAAAAAAACTTCAATTAGAGTAGTTTTAATAGTCATATTATTTTATTTTGTAATATCAAATGTTTTAGGATTGTTTACGGGTTTTTATGAATCTACGTATTCTCATACTATAGTGGGGATACTTCATAATATAACGCCGATTATTATATACATAGTTGTTCTAGAGTTGGATAGATACTTAATTTTAAGAAGAGGAACTAATAAGATTCAAAGATATCTTTTGGGTTTATTATTTATTCTAACTAATTTAAATATAACAATCAGGGACATGTTTAGTTTTAATAGTGCTGAAAGTATATTTTTAACACTATCTTTAATTGTGTTTCCAATTATTAGTAGGGAATTGTTATTTATGTATATGACTAATAATGTTAGTTATATGCCAAGTTTAATATATCATGTAATAATTGATACTTATACAATGATAATTCCAGTACTTCCTTATTTAGGAAATTATTTGTCAAGTGTGTTTTTAACATTCTTGCCATATACTATATATATACAAATTAAAAATGGTATTAAGCTAAAGGATAAATATACTAGGTTTGCAAAAAAGAGTTTTATTAAAGCAATCAGCGTATTTTTATTAATTATTTTCTCTATACTAATAATTTTAGTGGCAGGAATATTTAAATATAAAATGGTTGCAATTGCATCTGATTCTATGAATCCGGTATATTATCGTGGAGATGCCGTTATATATGAAAAAGTAAAACCATTTGAAGTGCTAGAAGGTGAAATACTTGCATTTAAGTATGATAATATTTTAGTAACTCATAGGGTTATGAAAATTGTGGAAGATGATAAAGGTCGCAGGTTTATTACTAAAGGCGATAATAATGAAATCGCTGATGCATATGAAGTAAGAGATGAAAACGTTGTTGGTGTAGTAAGATATGTAGTTAAATATATTGCTTTCCCAACAGTATGGTTTAATGATTATGCGGAAGAAGTGAATTAATGAAACAAAAAGACTTAATATTAAAAATTGTATTACGTTTACTTACTGTAATAATACTTTATGTATTAAGTTTTTGCGTTTTCAAAAAAAGTATGAATAATTACTCTCAGGAATATATTTTCTATAAAGAAGAGAGTAAAGTTGATTATAAAGTTTATTTAAAGGATAATGATTTCTTTGAACAATCATATTTGGAAAAGGATAAATTATATATTGCTTCTTTAATTAAGAATATTACAGCAGATTATGATTATAGTATTAATTTTGACAGTCCAATGTCAGGTACTTATAAATATACGGTTAAAGCAGTAATGAGTGCAGATCGAGAAAAAGGAAGCACATCAAATTATTGGCAAAAAGAGTACCGTATATTTGAGTCTGAAGAAATACCTTATAAGGATTTGAATTATGTGACATTTAAGACTGAACCATTACAGGTTAATTATGATTATTATAATGATATTCTTGTAAAGTTTAAAAAGGAATATAACTTATCTATTTATGGTAATTTAAAACTAATTATTGAGGTAACTAATAATGCTGTTAGTAAGTCTAATAATGAATATAAAATTGATACAGTTTCAACATTAGATATTCCATTAACACAGGCAACTGTTGAGATCCCAATTAAGACTGATGCAGCTAATAAAACCGCTTCATTGGAGTCTTCTTTAATGATAGAGGAGAATCCACTATACATAATTCTTAAGGTAGTTAGTGGTATTTGTTTCTTATTAGGTACATTAATACTTAGTAGATTTATCATATTACTTGTAAGAGAGGCAGAAAAGCCAAGTTCTTACGATAAAACAATTAAAAAAATATTAAAAACCTATAGTGAAATTATAGTAAATGCTAATAGTTTAGATATTAATGGTTTAAATATTGTAGAGGTTAAAGATTTTAATGAATTAATGGATGCTTATTCAGAAGTAAGACAACCTATTAATTTCCAAGAAAAAAGGGGTGGAGCAACCTTTGTTCTAATACATGATAAGATGGCTTGGGTCTACAATATTAAGAAAGGCATGTTCTATGAAAAAGTTAGGTAGTATTTTAATAAAGATAAGCCCATTATTGGTGCTTTCTTTTTTAACGATAGGATATGCGGTTATATTTCAAGATTTACAAATTGGTGGACGACTTGAACTTAAAAAAGCTGGTATTGTTGAAATAACCGGAATTAATTTAGATGATTCATTAGAAAATCCCTTAAGTGAGTATGGTTCGATAACTTTAGATCAAGCGACAGGAACTATTTTGCTTGATTATGATTTTACCCTTACGGGTCAAAATGAGCCTACAACTTATAGTGCAGTTTATTTAGTCCATATAAATAATGGGAGTCCATTATCATATACTTTTGAAGGATTTAATTTAAATCCTGATGTATCATTAAGTAATGAACATAATGGTGGAGCTAATGTTAGTTATCAATTAAAAACTGATAATCCTAATAATACATTAATACCAGGGGATGAGATACCACCATATAATGATGGAACGGTGGCAATAGAAGTAAGCATTACAGTTTCTTCATCATCTGCAATTAATATATCAGTAAATGGAGAAGGCTCAGTTGATGTTGATTTAGATGAAACAGGAGAGTTACTTGCGTCTTTAAAAACTAGTGAAGTGAATCTTCGAGGTTCAAATACAATAGATTGTTTTAATGTTGAGGTTATTAATACTTTCCCTTATCAGAGAATACTAACTTTTGGATCTAGTAATCGTAATTTTATCTTAGTAAAAAATGATGGCTCAGCTTTAGATACATTTACAATTAATCCACCAGATGAAAATGATGCAACAGCAAATGATGTAACATTTAATATGTGTATTAAAGCAAAAGATGGTGCTACTTTTGTTGGTAATAGTTCTAAAACTACTATTACAATGAATGCTGGTACTGCTACTAATGAAAGTGTAGGCGTATTAAATGTTTTAGTTGATAAACAGGAGACACCAACATTTGATGATTTACCTCCAGAAATTACTATAGGTAGTTTTTCAATGGTTAAATACAATAAGAATGACGGCTCATTATCAGTTAAGGCTACTTGGACTGGCAATGATTCACATAATGCTGATATAACTAATTATATTGTTAAAGTGTATGATGAGGCTGATCCTGAAAATGCTATAGCAAGTACGCAAACTAATTCTAGCGTGGAAACACTTACATTTGATATACCTTCATCGACAGTTACTGATCAAAATGCTAATATGAATACTAATAATCATACCTATTATATAACTGTTTCAGGTGTTGATGCTAATGGTAATGCTGGTGAAGGATTCTGTTCTGAAGCAAATAGTGTTTATTGTGGAAAATCAACTCCAATTAGTTTAAAACATCGTTTTACGGTTACAACTGGTGGTAATAATACTTCATATGCTAATACAGGGAAAGTTGCTTATTTTGGAAATGACTATTCTATTGTAGTTAATGCTAATAATAATTACACTTTAAATGATACTATTACAGTTACAAGAACCGGTACTTCGGGAAATTTAAGAGTTAATACTGATTATACATACACTTCAAGTGGAAATACTGGGTCTAGTGCTACTATTACAATAAAAGCATCAGCTGTTACTAATAATTTATCAATAACAGCAAGTGCGACATCTAATGGTGGTGGGACTTGCTTAAGAGAAGGTACAAAAATATTACTTGCTAATGGTAAATATAAAAATGTTGAAGATATTGAATATACTGATTTACTTGCAGTTTATTCTCATGAACAAGGAAGAATAGTATATGAATATCCTATTTGGATTGAAATAGAATCTTATGCGGATAATTATCAAAGAACTTATTTTAGTGATGGAACATATATAGATACATATAATAATCATGGTTTATTTAGTATGGATCAACTAAAATATGTATCAGTACTTGATCAGGAAAATTTCCATAAGGGAACGAATGTTGCTAAATTTGATAAAAATGGAAATATAAAAGTAGTATCTGTTACTAATCAAGAAACATTTAAGGATAAAATTAAATATTATCATATTTCATCAGTAAGATATCATAATATTATAGCAAATGATTTATTAACAACTGATGGAGTGTTACAAGTATCTAATATGTATACATTTAATCCTGATATTACTTGGGGTATAGATCGTGATGTCTTCTTAAAAGAAATTGAAAATGATACCGAATATGATTTACCAGTGTTCCCACGTCATATATATAGAGGGTTTAGAGGACCTGAAACTAAAAAATTATTTGTTACAGGCGAGTTAAATCTTTTAGAGTATGTAAGATTATTAAATGGTAGAATTTATGAACCACTTAAAGATAAAATGGGAAATAATTTGTGGGTAGTTGGTACAAGCAATGGTGATGAATCATTGCACCCAGAAGGATCAATTTATGTTGTACCTAAACCTAAATATAATAAAGGTATCTTTGTAGGTTGGTATAATACTGGTAATAATAAATACTATATGCCAGGAGATACTTTTACAGTAGATTATTCGATGTATTTAGAAGCTATATATAAATAAAAATAGAACTTTAAGTTCTATTTTTTATTTCAATAATATTTATTAATTCATAAATAATAAAAGATATAATCATTATTAAAACAATACCGCTCATGACAAGATCTAGATTAAATACTTGAGTTCCATATAAAATTAAGTATCCGATACCTGCTTTACTTACTAAGAATTCTCCCATAATAACTCCAATTAGAGACATTGAAATATTTAGTTTTAAACTTGATATAATTGCTTCTTTATTGTGAGGAATTATTAAATAAATAAGGGTTTGGTATTTTGTTGCTTTAAAGGTTTTAAATAGTTTTAGTTTATAACTATCAGTATTTATTAAACCATTATAGATAGTTATTAAAGTTACAATAGTATTAATTAGTAAACTCATTACAATAATAGATTTAATATTTGCTCCTAACCAAATTATTAGAAGTGGGCCTAAAGATACTTTAGGTAAACTATTAAATAAAGTTAAAAATGGATCAAATATCTTTTTAAGATTAGGTATTAGATAGAATATTATTGCTAGTGAAAAACCTAATATAGAACCAAAGCTAAATGATAATATTATTTCTTTTAAGGTTACCCAAATGTGGATAAATAAGTTGTTATTAACATATAAATTTATTATTGTATTAATGATTTTGGAAGGACTAGAGAAAATAAAACTATTAATTATGTTATATTTAGAAAGTAGTTCCCAAGTTAAAATAAATAGAGTAGTTAGTATAATCTGAATTAATATTATTGTTCTTTTATTTCTTTTTAATCTTTTTAAATATAATTTATGTTCTGTACTCATTTATCTAAATCACTCCATATTAAGTCATAATAATAATTAAATAATTTATCTTGACGATTTTTGGAAGGAATACTAGGATTGTCTAGTTTTATTTCATAGATATTTTTTACGATAGCTGGTCTTTTAGATAAGACAATTATTTTGTCACAAAATGATACACATTCAGCAATGTCATGAGATATTAGAATTGTTGTTACTTTCATCTTCTTTAAGATATTATATATTTCATCAGTAATAGTTAATCTTGTTACATAATCTAAAGCTGATAAGGGTTCATCTAAATAAATAATATTTGGTTTAAGTGCTAAAGTTCTAATTAAAGCAACTCTTTGTTTCATACCTCCAGATAAATTATTAGGATAGGCATGTATAAAATTATTTAATCCAAAATTATTAATTAAATCTTTAACATAAGAAATATTATCTGGGGTAAGTTTTTTTTGAATTTTTAATCCTATTAGAGTATTTTCTAAAACGTCTAACCAAGGAAGTAGTGCATCGCTTTGAAGCATATAAGCATCAGTAAGATTATTTTTTATTATTTTTCCTGATGTTGGTGAATCTAAGTCGGATAGAATATTTAATAGAGTTGATTTTCCACAACCAGATGATCCAACGATACCAATTATTTCTCCTTCATTAATATTTAAAGAGATATCTTTTATGGCAAGAATTTCTTCTTTAGGAGTATGATATTTTTTAGATAGATTTTTGATAGTTAAGATATTACTCATTTGTAATTAAATCTTGATAAGGAATATAGTTTGTTATTAGTTTTCCATCTATTAAAATATCTTCTAAGTTGGTAAATAGTTCTTCTTTTATATTAGTATTTTGAAGCCAAGAATCATTTTTTTTATATCTTTCAATTATTATTTCTAGATCATCTAAAGATGTATCTGGGAATAAATTAATAATAGTTTTAGCTAGAGTTTTACTATCATTTTTATTAGTGAAGTCTAAACCTTTGTTAATAGCAGTTCTAAAATCTTTTATTATTTGAGGATTATTCTCTATAAAACTTTTACGAGCATTAAATGCAGTATATGGAACTTCATTTGAATATGAACCGATACTATCTACGACATAACCAAGACCTAATTTTTCTAATTTTGTAGCATTAGGTTCAAATAGATTTACAAAATCAGCTTCACCAGATATAAAACTACTAGTAAGATTTGCAAAATCTACTGAATCGTTAGTATTAACTCCT
>CACXGV010000071.1 GCA_902767375.1 uncultured Erysipelotrichaceae bacterium | reverse complement strand
TCAAATAGATTTACAAAATCAGCTTCACCAGATATAAAACTACTAGTAAGATTTGCAAAATCTACTGAATCGTTAGTATTAACTCCTGTTATTTTATTATTCTTTAAAGCATTATAAAAGTTTAAGATAGGCATCCCCCCAGCACGACCAGCAAGTACTTCTTTTCCTTTTAAATCACTTAATTTAAAATTATCTATTTTAGTTCGTGATACGATAAATTGGCCATCTTTTTTGGTTAGACCAGCAAATGTTCTAAGGTAGTCTTTTTCACCACCATTATAAATATATATAGTTGCTTCAGGTCCGCATAGTCCGATTTGGACATCACCTGAAAGGACGGCAGCAGTAACATTATTTGCTCCACTTGTTAGTATAAGATCGATATTAATATTATTTTCTTTAAAATATCCTTTTTCGATGGCAATATAGAAGGGAGTATAAAAAGCACTATGAGTTACTTCTGCAACTCTAATTATATTATCATTTGTTTGTTTATTAGTCGTTTTAAAAATTAAGAATAATCCAATGAATGATAATATAATTATTATTAATATAATTTTATTTTTTAACATAAAACCTCCTAATGTAGTTTATTCAGGAGAGTTTTATATGTGAAAAAAAGCTTCATTATTTTGAAGCTTTCTTTTTAGTTAAAGTTAAACTAAATGTTAGTAAAGATATAGTTGTAAGAAGGAGTCCAATTTTTAATCCTGGTGGGGTATATTTAAAAGTGATGGTATGTTCACCCTTAGGAATATTTAAACCAATAAAACCATCTAATATTGGAGTTATTTTTGTTTCTTTATCATCTATATATACTTTCCAACCATTATCATTTGATATTGATGTAAAAACGAAAGAATCTTCTTCTAAGTTAATATTTGCTTTAAAGTTAGAGTCTCTTTGATAGTCAGATATAATTAGTTTATTTTGATTGATATTTGTTATTAATTTTTGATATTCTTTAAAGTTTACGATGTATAGGTGGTAGTAGTATGTTTTAAAATCATTTTTTGGATTAATAGTTAAAGATATTTTATCTCCTTTAGTTATCTTTATTGGATAATGCGTGTTATAAGTAAAAGTATTATCATTTATAGTAATAGTATAATTAGTTTCATCTTTTCCGATAGGATAGTCATTTTGGATAAATAAGAATTCTTCATCTTTGGAAGTATATTCATAATTAATATATCCTATTGAACCATTTGTTATACATATATTAGTTTCTTTATTGCAAGATATATTAGAATCTTTAATAGGAACTTCTTTTAAGATATTATGGTCATTATTATTAATTATCTTAATAAGATTATTAATATTGGTTTGATAATCTTCTTCTTGTTTGTAGTTATCTAATTTATTTATTACAAAACCAATTGATGATGCATCATTATTCTTATAAATATTATAATTATTAGTTTGTTTTATTAAATCATAATAATTAAGATTATCTTTCGTTATAAAATATTTAATATTTAATAAAGCATTAGTTATAGGATTATTAAAGTAATATTCAGTATTACAGTCATCAATCGTTAAAATGCCAAATGTTTTATTTAAAAGAGTATAGGTTTTACTATTTCTGATAGAGCTAAAATAGTTTAAATCGTTATAATTTAATAATAATCCATTATTTTTAATCGTTCTTTGATCAAATGCTAATCTAGTTAATGGTTCATTATCAATTGAAGATAAAGCTTCATAATTAGTTTGATAATTAGTTTTAAATTCATTATAAGAATTCATATTTCCATTATTTCTTAGGGTTACAAAGGTATTAACAGATAATTCAATTAGAATAACTATAAAGATATATTTTTTAAAATCTTTATTATTAATAATAAATAAATAATATAATATAAACATTATAGATATTCCTAGATATATTAGTTTAGCGGGAACATTTACTTTGTCTAATAAGTTACCGGAAGTAAAGAAACCAATTATTGATAATATTAGAATAATAAAGGCAACTGAAATGGTTCTTTTAGCGGAAAAATTATCGTATTTTTCATAGTTTTTATAGGCTAAATAAATTAGAAAAAAGTCAAAGATGAAACCATATCTTACAGGATAATAGATTGGCATTGCTAACATT
Source organism: uncultured Erysipelotrichaceae bacterium (assembly GCA_902767375.1). Taxonomy (GTDB): domain Bacteria; phylum Bacillota_I; class Bacilli_A; order RF39; family UBA660; genus CAG-533. The sequence goes on along the minus strand of CACXGV010000071.1, from coordinate 3,857 downwards.
TGCCAAAAATAATCTAGAAAGTTAAAACTTACGGATAATAAGAAGAAAGATAATACTATAAAAGATAATATCCTTTCTTTTTTATTAATCTTTTTATTAAAGAAATACATTATAGTATTTAAATAAATAAAGATAGATACATAAATATTAGGAGTACCATATTCTAAATCTCCATTTAAGAATGATCCAATTGTTAGTTTATAAAAGATGTTTAAAAAGTCTAAATCAAATTTTAAATAGTTAGTAGTTGTTATTAGAGAACTTTTACCTTTTAAAAGCTCTAATACAATTGGAATTAAAGTAAATGATGTCATTAATCCTGATAGAAGAGAATAGAATATAAACTTAAATAATTTATCTTTAGGATGTTTATTAATTATCCATTTATAAATAAAATATATTAAAGAAAAGATACATATCATATAACCAATATAGAAATTAGAAATAATTGATATGGTTAATGTAATTACATAGTAATAATACTTATTCTCTTTAAAGATTTTTTCAGTACCAAGTATTACTAGAGGGAGTAAAATAATACTATCAAACCACATATAATTTAAATAATAAAGCAAATTATATGTGGTTAAGGCATAACAAATGCTAAATAAATAATTATATTTTTTCTTTCCTAAATAATTTAAGAAAGTTAGCATTGTAATTGAACATAGGCCTAATTTAATTGGGATAATAATAGTATAAAAATCAATAATATGACTAGTTTTAAATAATAAGAATAATAGATTAGTTAGATTAAAAGTATAATAAATACTAGTAGCATATAGATTAAATCCGGTAAGACCTTTAAATGAATAGAATAAAGAATTATGATTAAAGATTATTTCTTTAAATATATTTAAAAATCCAGGATACTGAGTATAACCATCTAACATAGGTAGTATTTTATCACCAAAAGGATATATTTTATTAAAAATCATACCAATTAAGAATATCATAATAGGGATGAAAAAGGGGATAGTTTTCTTTAAATATTCTTTCATAATTTCACCTAATTTAATGATACCATAAAAAGATTTATTATTGATATTATTTCTTAGATTTGATATAATTTCTATTAGAATAAGGTAGGTGGCTTTTGTGAAGGCATTAATTGAAGAATTTAATGAAAAACTAAGAGCATTATTAGAAGAATTGAGAGGAAAGAAAACTGAATTAGAAGCATCTTTAAGTGAAGTCCAATCTAAAATTGATGTCAAAATAGATGAAGCTAGAAGATATAAAGTTGAAGTAGATTATTCTAAAGCAGAGATTAATAGATTAGAAGGCGAAATTAAATCATTAGAAGATGATTTAGCTGATTTAACTAGTAGATTTAGTAATAAAGATTTAGAAGCTATCCTTGAAACTGGTAATAAAGAAATTAATGCTCAAATAATGAATAGACAACGTGAGATAGATAAACAAAGAGAACGTATTAATGAGTTTACAGAAAAAGCTAGAACTATAAAAGATTTATTAATAAATTTAAAAAGAGATAAAGAGAATAAAAAGAATAAACTTGCTAATATAGATGGAATATATAGATATTATTTAGAAGAATTAAATAGAATAATGAATCATGCTTCAGAAAATCCAGATAGTTTAGAAACTAATGAAGAACCTACTGATGAAAGTTATGTTGATGAAAATGAAATAGAAGTTGATGATAAACCTATTTTTGATGAGATAGCATCTATTGATAGTGATACCCATGAAAATAGTGAAGTAGTAGAAGAAACTGAGACTAAAGAGGAACCTGTAATGGAAGAGGAAACTTTTGTTGAACCTGTTATAGTTCCAACAGAGGATATTCCTGAGACTGAAATACCAGAAGTTCATATAGATGAAACCCCATTAGATGTAAATTTCTATAATGAAGATGAAGTAAAAGAAAATCATGTTCATGAAGAAGATTTATATAAAGATGAATCAGATATTACTAAGTTATTTGCAACTGATAGTAAAGATTCATTTGATAGTTTTGATATTAAATCATTAAGTGATAGTATTGATAGAGAATATGAAAATATTTTTGGTGATAGTACCGAAATAGCACTAACAGATGATGATGATAAGTTTAAATTGCCAGAGAATATGAATCAAAATATATTTGATGAGCCAAAAGTTGAAGAACAAAATGAACTTGTTGATTTAAATGTTAATGAAGATACATCTAATACTGGAGAATTTAATTTCTTTGGTGATACTGAACCAGTAGAGGAAATAATTCCGGAAGTTCCAAAGCAAGAAGTTCATGAAGAAGTTCATCAAGTAGAAACTCCAGCAGAGGATAATACTGAACTTATTAATTTCTTTAGTAGTAATAATTTAGATTTTAATAAATTCTCTAAAGATGAACAAGAAAAATTAAGAAATAACTTTAATTTAATTAACTATACAAAAACATTAGATATTTTAAGAAAAAATAATATTAAATTAGAATACTTATATGGAGCAGCTGATATATTTAAAATAATTCATTCAGAACTTGAAAATATTATTAATAAATTATTAGTTGCAGGACAAACTAGTACAAATATAAGTTATGTACTTAATTCTTTACCATTTATTAATAGTTTTGATTTACAAGATGTAATTGATAGTTATGGTCCACAAATAAAGGATGCTAATATTGCTGATTTAATTGTTAAAGCTAAACACTTAAGAGAATTAGGTGGAGGTGCTTAATAATGAATTATCTATTAGATTTAGGTTTTGAAGAAAGTGATATTCAAACTTTAAATAATACTGTAAAACCTGGTGTTATTGAACAGTTAAAATTATTTCCTAAGATAGTAGAAGTAAATTATAACATCTTAAAAGATATTGGAATATCTAATTATAAGGAAGTATTTATGGGACATGCTCATATGTTTTTACAAAATCCAAATAAGTTTCAAGCAATCTTTGATAAATATGATCATGATGATTTAGTAAGATGCTTAGAAAAGAACGCTTCTATTATTGAAAAATTATAAATTAATTTAAACTTTAAAAATATATAAAAATATGAGATAATCACTATAGAAGGTAGTGATTTTTTCATGGATAAAAAAGCTAAAAATACTATGATAGTGAGTGTTATTGCCTTAGTATTAATACTAGTAGGAGTATCATATGCATACTTCTCAGCTAGAATAACAGGATTAGAAAGTGCAAGTACAATTAGTTTAACAGCAGGTAGAATGGGAATAGTATATTCAGAAGGTAATGAAGAGGTAACCTTTACCAATATCTATCCAAGAGAAGAAGCCTGGGCAACTAAAACATTTACATTAACAGGCTATAATACAACTGATCAAAAGATGAACTATGAAATAGGTTTAAATGTAACAACAAATACCTTTACAGATGGATATTTAACCTATGATTTAACACTAGTTAGTGGAACAAATGGAACACCAGTAGCAAGTAAAACAGGAGTAGTAATAAATGGAACTGGTAAAATATCATTTGGAATGGGATCATTCTTAGCAGCCGATGGAGATGCACACAATTATGAATTGAAGATATATTTTAAAGATAATGGATTAGATCAAAATGATGCTCAAGAAGCAGTATTTAATGCCAAAATATATGTAGAAGAATCAGATGGAATACTAGCACCTGATGGATGGAAGAATGCTCCAGTAGGATCTTTACTTGCTGGAATCAAATTAAATCAAGCAAAACCTAATTTAGATACTGATACAGGAATGACAGTACCAGGACGTCAAATAACTGCTCAAAGTGGAGATTATACGAGCGAAGGATTAAGAAGTACCGAAGATGATTATGGAATAAGTTATTACTATAGAGGAGCAGTAGAAAATAATTATGTCGTATTTGCAGGAATGTGCTGGAGAATAGTAAGAATA
>CACXGV010000070.1 GCA_902767375.1 uncultured Erysipelotrichaceae bacterium | reverse complement strand
TTATAATTAGCTTTATCATTTTGTTTCTTATTGCTTCAGGATTCTTAACTTATAAATTTGTATTTATGAGAAATAAGGATGATAAAAAGCCAGTAGTTAATACTACAGTTATTGAATCAAAAGTTGATTCAGAAGAAATGGAGGAAGAAGAAAATGAACCTATTACAGAAAATAATAAAACTGATAATGATATTGTTAAAAATGACAGCATTAATGACAATAATGCTAATTCGAACAATATGGAGAGCAATAATGTTCGTAACTCTAATGTCGTAAAAGAAAATTCAATAACTAATAATGTTAAAAAAGAAGAGCCAAAACAAGAATCTGCTCCAGTTCAACAACCAGTAGTACAGCCTGAACTAGAACCACCAAAACATGAACCAACAGCATGGGAAAGTTTAGGAATAAGTGAATATGATTATTATCATTCACCAATGTGGAGTTGGGCAAGAGTTGATTATAAAATAGATGATTATGGTTCATTTGATGCTACACATCAAGCTTGTATTGATGCTGGATATCAATTAGAAGACATAATTAGTTTTTCATGTACAAACATTAATAGTTATTCGGGTGCTTATTTAGGAGATATGCTCAGAGTAAAAAAATAATGAAAGGAAAAATAATATGAAATCGAAATTATTTAAGTGTGCTATGATGAGCATGCTTTTTATTTTGTCTATTTTTGGCATAACAGAAGTGCATGCTGAAAAATACACAGGGCAAGCAATTTGGCCTAGTGAATATATTAGCAATATATATATTAAAAAAGTAAAACCAGATGGTTATACTAAATATCAACAAGCAAGATTCATTAGAAGAAGTGAGGATAATGCTTTTGTATATTGCCTGCAACCATATACTGATATAGATAATAACTTACCTTATTATGATGTAATAAGAGAAGATTATGAAAGAGTATTAGGATTTAGTGAAGCACAATGGGAAAGAATATCTTTACTAGCTTATTATGGATATCAATATGATCAAAATGGATATAACCATAATGATCAAAAATGGTATGCTATTACTCAAGTTATGATTTGGAGAACAACAAATCCTGAATCTAATATTTATTTTACTGACACTTTAAACGGTAATTATACATCTAAATTTGATGGTGAAATAGCTGAACTTGAAAGTTTAGTAGCAAATCATTATAAAAGACCACAATTACAAAGTGGTTTAGTTGTACCTATTGGAAGTACAGTTGAAGTTAATGATAGTAATAATGTATTAAGCAATTATAAAATTACTTCTACAGATAAAGTATCAGCTTCAATTAATGGTAATACTTTATCAGTAACTGCAAATAGTATTGGTGAAGGATCTGTTACTTTTGAAAAGAAAGCAACTAAATATGAAATACCACCAATTATATATTTTAGTGATCATTCACAAAATGTATTTAGAGTTGGAAACTTTGATCCAGTAGTAAGTAAATTTACTTTAAAGGTTATAGGTGGTAAAGTCACACCAGAGAAAAAAGATGTTGAAACAAGAACAAATATTCCACAAGGTGAAGGAAAATTAGGTGGAGCTATTTATGGTATATATAAAGTTGATGGAACAAGAATAGGTTCTGTAACTACTAAAGATGATGGAACTAATACATCAGATTATCTACCAGAACTTGGTAGATTCTATTTATTAGAAGAACAACCATCAGAAGGATATTTATTAGATAGTAATAAATATTATTTTGAAATAACAGAGGACAATTTAAATCCTCATGTACAAGTATATGAACAAGTAATCAAATTAGATTTTGAATTTACTAAAGTATATGCTAGTGCTGAAACTCAAATAATGGAACCAGAAGTAGGTATTAAATTTGGAATCTATAATAATAAAAATGAGCTTGTAGAAGAATTAACTACAGATTCACAAGGCGTATTTAGATTTACTTTACCCTATGGTACTTATACTGTTAAACAATTAACAACAACTAAAGGTCATGAAAAAATTGAAGACTTTAATATTGAAGTAAAAACTACTGGAGAAGTAGTTAAGAAAGTTATTTCTAATGCTCCAATTACTGCTAAGTTAAGAGTTGTTAAAATCGATTCTGAAACTAA
>CACXGV010000069.1 GCA_902767375.1 uncultured Erysipelotrichaceae bacterium | reverse complement strand
CTTGGTAGGCCATTGCCCCACCAACTAGCTAATGCACCGCAGGCCCATCTCCAAGCGAAGCTTTAAAGGCTTCTTTAATCCGTAGACCACATTCGGTATTAGCGATCGTTTCCAACCGTTATCCCCAACTTGGAGGTAGGTAACCCACGTGTTACTCACCCGTTTGCCACTAAGTGGTGATCCAAGTCCATTTAAATCCATAATCCGAGCAAGCTCTTCATACTTCAATAAATTTCGATGGGCCACTTCGTTCGACTTGCATGTCTTAGGCATGCCGCCAGCGTTCATCCTGAGCCAGGATCAAACTCTCAATAAAAAAAATCTTTTCTTACTTAAGTTTAATCTGACTACTCAATAATTGACATTTTACTCAGTTTTCAAAGATCATTTCGCGCTTCTTTTTGATGCGCATTAGTAATATATCAAATCTTTAAATCTAAGTCAACACTTTTTTTACAAAATTTTGACATTTTTTTAATTTTTTGACATTTTTACTAATAATACAGGCTTTTTAGCGGTGTATTAATTGTATTATATGCCTTTCTTTTAAAAATATCTAGGTGTTTGTCTAGTTTTTTAAAAATTTGACATTTTTGTTACCCTTTTTAAGGCCAACGTTTTAGATTATATGACTTATTTTTAATTTTGTAAATACTTTTTTGCAAAAAAATAACTATTTTTTTAAAATAGTCATTTATTATGCGTTTAAGTACTCATTATAGTACTTCTCAGCTACACTTTTACTGAATGGACCTACTTCAGCTCTTTTCATATTAATTAATTCATTGAGCTCATTTTGTAGGATTAAATCCAAGTTCTCAGAATATTTCATTATTTTTTTGTGATATTTATATTCATTACGATCTAATACTCTAAATTCTCCGTCCGGAAAAACTTTTAAGTCTAAATCATAATCAATATATTTTATTATACCGTCATCAATTAAAAATGGACTTGCAATATCTGCTTTGTAGTATAATCCATTATTTTTAAATTGAGCAGTGATGTGAAACCATCTCTTTTTAAAGAAAAATATGATTGCTGTTTCTTTAGTTTTGTGACTTCTTCCGTCTGATTCCGTTATCTTTACTTTATTGTTTGCACAAACAAGACAGTCATCAGTTTCATCAAGCACTATTACTTCATCCCAAGTTCTATGGATCTTACCATTATGCTTATAGCAGTGTACACTAAAGCATTTGCCTAGTAAACTTTCCATAATAACCTCACATGCCTAGATTATACAATAAAAAAGACTAAAATACAAATCTTTATTTTAGCCTTTACATTTTAATTGTCTATTGCCTGCAATATACCATCGGCAAGATAGTTTAAAGTTGCGCCACCACCAGTTGATATAAAATCAAAATCTTTGATACCAAAATATTCAGCGCTGGATAATGCATCTCCTCCGCCAATTACGGTTTTAGCTTTTGATGAAGATATGTAGCTTAATATTTCTTTTGTTCCTTCTTCAAATCCTTCTTCTTCATATTTACCAGCTGTCCCATTTAGGAATATGGTATTGCTTTCGTCTATTATATCCTTATATATATAGAGAGTTTTAGGTCCTAAGTCTAAAGCATTGTCATCTTTTTCAATGTGGTTAATCTTTCTTATATATATATTGTCTCCATTTTTAACTTTAAAATCAATTGGTAATATTATCTTTTCTTTATATTTAGCTAATAGTTCTTTTAGTTCAGGTTCCTTTTCCTTATTATATAGAGAAGCTCCCATGTCATACATAGTTCTTACGAATGAATTAGCTATGCCGCCACCTAATAATAAATAATCACATTTTGGAAGTAACTTTTCTATAATATCAAGTTTATCTTCTACTTTTGCTCCTCCCATAAATATTGTATATGGTTTTTTAGGATTATGAACAATTTCTAAACCTTTGATTTCTTTTTCTATTAAGAATCCTATTCCTGATTCTAAGTATTTAGATATTCCATAGTTAGATGCATGTTTACGATGAGTCATAGCAAAAGCATCATTAACAAATACTTCACCAAGACTAGCCCAATACTTAGATAATTCTAAATTGCAATTGCTCTCTGCTTTATCGTTTAAGTCTTCAAATCTAGTATTTTCCATTAATAATACTTCACCATTTTTTAATGATGCAATCTTATCTTCGAGAATTTTACCCCTCGTTGCACTTGAAAATAATACTTTAGTATTCAATAATTCGCATAATCTTTGATAGACAATAAATAATGAATTATTAATGGTGTCTTCTTTTGTTTTAACTTTTCCTAAATGAGACATGATAATTATTTTAGATCCTTCATTTATTAAATATTCAATGGTTGGAATGGATGAAACGATTCTTTCATCACTAATAATCTTTCCATCTTTTATAGATACATTAAAATCACATCTTAATATTACAGTTTTATTTTTAACGTTTAATTCTTTTAAATATTTCATTAGTATCCCATCTTTCCATTTAATGAATCATCATCATTAATCCAATCTTCTACTTTATATATAGAGTATTCATTATTTGGTTCTCTTACTATTACTTCTTTAATCCCACTGTTAATAACTACTCTTTTACACATCATACAAGAAGTACTATGAGGTTCTATTTCATTAGTTTTGGCATTTACTCCTACGATATACATGGTTCCACCAATACAATCTTTTCTGGCAGCACTTATTATTGCATTCTGTTCAGCATGAACACTGCGACATAATTCGTATCTTTCCCCTCTTGGAACATTCATTTTTTCACGATAGCAAAAACCTAATTCATTACAATTTTTTCTTCCTCGTGGCGCTCCATTATATCCTGTTGATATTATTTCATCATTATTAACTATTACAGCACCATAATGTCTTCTTAAGCATGTGCTTCTTTCACTTACGGACTGGGCTATATCTAAATAATAGTTTATTTTGTCTGTTCTCAACTCTATCACCAATTACATTATAACAAAAAAAGAAGACTAATATAAGTCTTCCTTAATAACTTGTGTATTATTTATTAGTCTTGTGTAATTGGCACGATAGTTTCTTCATATGGTGCAGATTCAGATGCATGAACATTAATTCTAGTACCTATAATACAAAAGGCTAAAAGAATCATAATACATAATACAATATTTAATATCTTCGGCGAAGATACACTTTTTTCCATTTCTTTGTTCCCCTCCCCAGACGAACGAATTTTATTCTATCATATAGTGAGGCTAAATGTCAAATTTTATTCACTATAAAAAGCGTTCATTTGTTTGCTTTTTCTTTTCCAATGTAGAAAATATCTGGGATAAAAAAATTCCTATTTTTTATATTATATGAAAAAGAAGACTAAATGTTAGTCTTCAAATAATCTACTTATTTTTTGGGTATCTTCTGCAGATAACCTATTATTTATATATATTTTGCCTTGTCTATTAAATGTTGTTATATAAAGGGGATCTCCGATTTTTTGAGTTTCATCATAGTTAATTCCAACTACTTTATAATAGACATTATCTTCTGTTACAGCAACATTAAGCACAAGGTACTTTTTTTTATCATTTAATTCAATAACTTCATTTTTAGCAAAATACATAATACCTCCTAAGCAGTTAATGATTTTGGTGTACTGCTTTTTTCATAAATATTTGGTATTACTAGAGTTAAACCATCAAATACTTCATCATTGCTTTCAAATGCTTCATTACGTGATAATCCTGCTTCTTCTAATCTTTGATCTATTATTTCCTTGTTAGCATTATAGATATCATACCAACCATTTTCGTCTCCACAAAGCGCTACTGATAAATCAGTAAGTGAAGTACCTCTTTCTAAACTAAAAGTTACTTCATCTTCTTTTGGTGTTTCAGGCATAGCATCTACTTCACGTTCTTCTACTTCTTTGAATTTATGAATTACTGGTTCACTTTCAATTTGAGTACCGAAGTCATCGGCTTCATCATTTTTAAAGAAACTATTATCAGCTACAGATGGTCCTAAGTCTACTTCAGGTGTTTCAACGATTTCTTCTTCTACCAAGTCAGTTGGTGCTTCATGCATCTCTACTACATAAGGAAGACTTTCTTCTTCTTGAACTACAATTTCTTCAGTTTCGGTTTTAGGATGTAAATAATTATTTATTTCGCGGAAGATTCTATGATTCTTTCTATCTTCTGGAGTTATAGTTCTAGCATCAGGGTATTCTTGATTAATTTTATTTATTGCTTCATTATTTTTGCTAATTCTTGAGCTTCTATCTGATATTTGTTTGAAATAAAATTCTAGATTTTCTGCTTCTTCTAAAGGTAATGTTGCAACAAAACTATTATATTTATTTGTTAATGACTCTCTTTTCATAGATAAGTCGCCAACATCAGTTGAAGTGATATTCTTTCTTTCAGCTATAGCAATTTTTGATTCTAATTCATAAATATCTCTAATGTAATTAGTATCAGCACCATAGGCGCTGCATATTTCTCCACATTTAATCAATGCTTCTTCTATTTCATTTAAAAAAGTGTCATTGTCTCTTAATAAATTGTTTAATCTACGATTAGCGATAATTTTTAAAAATGCAAAATACTCTGCACCATTTGTGAATAAATTCTCCATATTAATCCACTCCCTATTATAAATTATAGCATGAGTGATTTTTTTTAGCAATATCTTTAAAACAAAAAAACTCACCGAAGTGAGTAATTTCTAAATGGCGCCTCTTACAGGACTCGGACCTGTGACCTAACGGTTAACAGCCGTGCGCTCTACCAACTGAGCTAAAGAGGCATTTCTTTAAGTACATAATAAATTATATGATAATATATGAATTAAATCAAGTAAAAAATAGTCTTTTTTTGATTTTTTTGGTTATTTATGTAATAATACTAATTAGAAGAAGGAATTATAGTGAGGAAAAATATTATATTACAGATATTATTAGGAATAGTTTTATTTGCATTAGGCATATTCTTAGGTTATAAATTATTTTATCATGCTGGATGTTCTAAGTGCCCTACACCACCTGTGGAAAATATAGATTATGAAGATACAAGTGATGAATTAGTTAATAAATACAATATTAGTGCTAATCATTATAGTGGTATAACTTCTAGAGGCTATCATATTGAGGAAAAGAATGGGAAATATTACCTTACTATATCAATGGGTCAGAAAAATACTGGTGGTTATAGTTTATTTATTAAATCTGTAACTAAAAAAGATAAAATATTAGAAATTGTTGTAGGTGAAAGATCTCCTAAACTTACAGATACAGTTACTCAAGCATTAACTACTCCAGCAATATATATGGAACTTGAAACAGATAATATTAAAGTTATAAATGATCAAGGCATGGAATATGCAAAATTAAAATAAAAGTCAGAAATTATTCTGGCTTTTTATATTCAATTATAGATTTACAATAGGCACATCTAGTTTTACTATTTCTTTGTACATCATTGATGGCACCACAATTGGGACAATTAATAGTTAAAGTATCTTTATCATTTTTATGTTTTTCAATGGTATAGTAAACTATTTTGCGATCAACCTTATTTAGTATAATTCCATTTATTAGTCCTTTTGAATCTAGGTATTCTAAATCCTTAAAAACTTTTTCTTCTAGGTCATTAATATTAAAAGCGGTTGCTTCTGGTAATTTAACTGCCATATCTTTGATTTGATAATGATTGACATAAATAAAGGTAGAATACTTGGCTAAAAGCTTTTGATCTTCTTCAGAGCATTCTTTTATTATTCCATTAACATAATCAATATATAAATCACCTAATAAGCGTTTATTCTTTAAATATTTTATTTTCATTATACATTCATCGTAAGTACATCCAGAATCTTCGGCAATAAATCTCAAATCATCACATTTCTCTTCGGCAATAAGATGATAAATCTTCGATACTTTTTCTTCAAATTTTGGATCTGAGGCTTTTACTTCATCATAAAATCTAGCATATCTTTGATAAGACCATTCATTAACTTTATCAAATAGTTTATTGAACATTATAATCACCTACTATTAATATAACTTATTTTAAAGAAAATGGTTATATATTCATTAGATTTGGACATTTATTTTACTTTAATAAAAAAACTTACGATTTACGTAAGTTATTTTTTAATGGAGCAATAGTAGTCCTGTTTGAACAGACAACTCCAAAAGTATTGATTTGTTCATCACTAAAAACATTATAGCATAATCTTATATTTATGAAAATCATATTTAATTATTTTTATATTTAGGAAAAAATATAAATTTTTATGTTATAATTTAATTAGTTAATAAAGGAGGTAAATTATGAGAAAGTACAAAATTGTTGGAGGTCCACAAAATATCGTTGTTGGAAAGGGAAATTCTGAAGAAGCTTACAGATTATTTGAGGAAATCATTAATAAAGAAGTAAGTCAAGGATGGGAATATCATTCTATGGAAACCATTACAATAACTGAAAAACCAGGATGCTTTCAACAACCTATTGTTAGATATAGTTATATGTTAATTTTCTATAAAGATGAAAAATAGTGATGATCCTACTAGTATTTACTATGATAGGAAATATAACAAAGAACCTATAAATAAAAAAAGATTAACTATTATAATAATATTAGATATATTATTAACAACTATTGTGTATTTAATATTTCATAAATTATTATATATTTTTCTTTTTAACATAATTTATTATTTATTCTTGTTAAAATACGTTTTAATATTCATAGTAAAAATGTATCAAAAAATTGCTCCAATAAGCATAAGAGAAAAGTGTAGATTTGAACCTAGTTGTTCGAACTATATGCTACAATGTTTGGAAAAGTATGGGTTGTTTAAGGGATTAAAAAAAGGCATTAATAGATTAAAAAGATGTAATATTAATGGTGGAGGATACGATTATCCATAAAAAATATTGTTATAAAAACAATATTTTTTTAATTCATTAACATGCCTGTTATAATAACTAAAGCCACAATTATTAGTACATTTAAAAATGTATATTTTTTAAATATTTTATATTTACTTTTGTCAATATTTAAATAAACTATTAAAACAATTAAAGGAATTGCAGGAGCATAATCATTACTTCCTATCGCACCAATAACCAATAATCCTATAAAAATGCTCCATCCTTGAGCAGCTGTTAGTCTATTTGGATTACATTTAGTACTTTTTTTTGCAATATTAGAGTTATCATTTTCAAAATCATCTTCATTAGAATATTCTTTCCTTAAAGACTGTAATCTATGTTTTTCGCTTGTACTGATTGAAAATAATTGATTAACTCTATTACCATTTTCATCAAAACCTGTTTTATATTTTTTTTCTGAAATTAAATCATCAATTGTAGAAACAATTTGTTTTGATATATGATCTTTCTTTTCGTTTGCATGTTCATATAATTCTTGATAAACCTCTAAACAAGAATATAGTTTAGTTTGAATATCAGCCAACTCAGTACGTGTTACAGAATAAGAATTATAATACTTTATTGTTGAAAACCTTGAATCATCTACAACATCGCAAACATCATTTATATAATAATTAATTATTTCATCATATTTTTCTTGTTTCTTTAATAGTTCAACAACATTTTTAAAGGTTGTTTGTAAGTGGTCTAATTTAAAATCAATACCATTATTTAAATAGGTTTTGCAAATAGAATATCTGATTAAAGCTAATGTGTTATCAGGATCAAGCGTTAAAACTTCATTATAATCTTTATATGCATCATCATAATTTTTTTCTTTAAAGTTTCTATCAGCCTTTTTTAAATAATTATCTATCTTTGGTAAATTTTTAATTTCAACTTCTCCAGATATTTCTAATTTGTATTTTGCTATTGCGTCCTCAATTAATATTGCTTGTTGACAATACTTACATTTTGTAGTTTCACTTTTTTCATTTACTTCAATACTTGCTCCACAACTAGGACATTTAGCAGCTACTAATTTCATAAGACACCTCACATTTTACTTTCAAATATCATTATACCATAATTTGGTAATATTTTTATATTTCATTCAATTAATTACAATTCATAATTGTTTTCATTTGTATCATATTATTTGGCTCCTTTCCTGAGCAACAAAAAAAGCTCATCGTGTGAT
>CACXGV010000068.1 GCA_902767375.1 uncultured Erysipelotrichaceae bacterium | reverse complement strand
TTCCTTCATTTTAGGATTCCATCTTTTAGTTTGATGTCCAAAATGAACACCTGCTTCTAATAAATAACTCATAGAAACAACAGCCATATTTTATCCCATTCCTTTCGTTACATACCCACAAACGTCTTCTTAAGTTCCCAACCATTGGCCACTAGAGGACTTAATCAGTTTGTGTACATATTGGTTATAAAAACCTCTAATATCTTATCAAATATTATTCAAATATGCAATATAAAATCACCCTTGACAACATATATTTAAATAGGTAAAATAAGCATCCGGAAAGGAAGATTGATATGGGTAAAAATATTGTTAGACTTAATACGTTTTTGCATCCCTATGTAGAACTATTTGATAAGGTTTTTGAAGAAGCTCAAAATAATAATCCTTTATTTAAGGCCGAAAAGCAAACTAGAGATGAATTACCAATTATTCATATAACTGGACCTGGTTTTACCTTAATAAGATGTGATGAACCTCATCATCGTAGTTATACATATAGTAATGGTATTGATTACTTCTTCGTAAACCGTGTTCTAAACGCTAGTGCCATAGTAAGAATCGGAAGCGAAGAAATTAGATTTGAAGATATCTTAGCTAGCCCAAAAGCACTAGTCTTCTTAAAAGATATTTCAAATACTTTAACTGTAATCTTATCACCAAAAAGTGATGAGCCGAAACAATTAAAAAAATAGAGTTTTCATTTTTGAAAACTCTTTTTTAAAACATAGCATCTGGATATTTTTTAAAGAATGCAATTCTTTCATCTATAATTTTAAAAGGATTATCAATATTATCTCTCATTAAGCTAATCCTTGCAGCTGTTTTTTCTAAAATACCATCATCAACCACTCCAGACTGTATTGCATCCCTTATATCAAACAAAATATCAAGTTTCATACGAGTATCACCTCTAGGATCAATAGATACTTCTGTTTCAGAATACACTAAAAATCTATACAACTCTACTAAGAGTCTATTCTTTATTTCCATATCTAAACTACCATTTTCAATTAAAGGTAATAATCTCTCTAAATCTTCCTTAAAACGATTACCCTTGGCAGTATTTTTAACCAATGCTAATATTGCTTTATATCTTTCTTCCATTATTACACCTCGATTAATTCATATTCAGTTGAACCAAACCCAAGTTTTTCAGCAGCTTCAATAGTATGTTCTCCGTGTCTAGAAGTTACTCTTTCCATGAAATGTTCTTTTCCTTCATCAGAAGAATTCTTTACTAAATCAACACAAGCTCTATCAATTGCTACTGGATCTAAACTTGCTAAAATACCAATATCTTTCAAACAAGGATCTTCTGCTACTGCACAACAATCACAATCAACACTCATATTCTTCATAACATTAATATAAACAATATGACCATTAAATAAATTATGAACACTCTCTGCTGCATCAGCCATAGATTCTAAGAACTTATCTTGTTCAGGTAGATTAGCCCATAAACTATCAGCATCTTTATTAGTACCTGCTGAATGAATCCAAGTTTTACCTAATCTAGAAGCACATCCAATTGATAATTGTTTAAGTGCTCCGCCAAATCCACCCATTGGATGTCCTTTAAAATGTGATAAAACTAACATACTATCATAGTCATGAATATGACTTCCTACATAGTTTTCTTTTAAAACTAATCCATTAGGTATTTCTAATGTACTAGATGCATCCCTATCCATTAAATCTACTTTAAATATCTTACTCCAACCATGTCTTTCTAATAACTTATCATGATCTTCATTATTAGTACGGCCTCCATCATAAGCAGTATTACATTCAACTACTGTGCCACCAACTAAATCAACTAATGGTTTAACAAAATCTGGCCCTAAATAATTTTGATTACCTTCTTCTCCTGAATGTAACTTAACTGCTACCTTCCCATCTAAAGTAACTCCTAAAGCCTTAAAAGCTTTAATTAAGCCTTCACTACTTGTATCTTTTGTAAAATATACTTTTGCCATATATTCTCCTTTCATTATACTTTCATTTTATCATATTACTTAAAAATCTTCTAATACTTTTACTATTTCCCAAAACTTTAATGAATTAGAGGCTTTAACTAAAACATTATCACCTCTTTTAATATACCCATTTATATTATTAATAAATTCATCTTTATTATTAAATGTTTTAATATTAGTAAAACCTTCTTTTAAAGCTCCATTTTCTATATCAGAAGCATATTCGCCAATTGTAACTAGTAAATCTATCTTACATTTAGCAGCATACTCTCCCACTTCTTCATGTAACTTTTTAGAAAAAGAACCAAGTTCTTTCATATCACCTAAAATAGCAACTTTTCTTCCCTTTTTATTTTTTAAAATATCTAAACTACTTCTCATTGAATCTAAACTAGCATTATAACTATCATTAATAATATTAAGATTTTTAGTATTTATAAACTCTAATCTTTTACTAGTAAGTTTAACATCTTTAATCCCTTTAATAATATCTTTTATTTCTACTTTAGAAAGTATTCCTACTGCAAACGCTATTAAACTATTATAAACAAAACTAATATTAGGGACTAAACATTCACATTCATATTCTTCATCCCTATAAACTATCTTAAATAATACTCTATCATCTAAGATATTTATATCTTTAGCCATAATATCACTTAGATTATTAATGCCTACACTAATTACATGATCATTATTTTTTAAATAATATTCATGTAATAAATCATTATCATTATTAATAACCAATATTCCATCTTTATCAAGTCCATTAACAATTTCTAATTTAGCTTTTAAAATATTTTTTCTTGAGCCTAAATTTCCTATATGAGCTGTTCCTACGTTTGTAATAACTGCTATATGAGGTTTAGTAATTCTAGTTAAATAATCTATCTCCCCTAAATTATTCATTCCCATTTCAATAACAGCTGCTTCTTCTTTATCGAGTCTCATTATTGTAAGTGGAAGGCCTATATCATTATTATAATTACCTTCTGTTTTTAAAGATTTATATTTTTTAGATACTACACTATAAATCATATCTCTCGTACTAGTTTTTCCTACACTACCCGTAACACCAATAAATAATGCCTTACTATTATCTCTAATATAAGATGCTATATCTTTTAAAGCCTCTTTAGCATTATCTACTAATATAATAGGTCTACCCATATTAACAAATTCATAATTATTAACACTTTCATTTTCTAAAATACAAGCTCCTGCTCCTTTATTAAATGCATCCTCAAATAGCATATTACCATCAAAATTATCACCTTTTATTCCAATATAACAATCACCTGCATTAAGTGCTCTTGTATCCTTAGAATAATTTTCTATATAAGTATTTTCATCACCGAATAACAATTCACCATGACATATATTAACTATATCTTTAACTCTTAATCTCATATATCCTCCAATCTAATTATATAAAAAAAGAAAAGTAATTACTACTTTTCTTCATATTCATCTAAAAAACTTTTATATACACCATCTTTTTTAGTTCCTAAAACACAATTTAAATTAATATTATCTAATGCCTTAAAAATATTATAATCAATATCTGGATTTGTTTTTCTAAGATCATCTATTAAATTCTTAATTTCTAATCTTTTACTAGTACCTGCATCATGAATCTTATTATCTTCTGTAAACTTACAAGCACAATTAATAAAATTTAAATTATTCCCTTTAGCCCAAGTTTTTATTGCTTTTTCTTTAACTAAATAAAGTGGTCTAATAAGTTCTAATCCTTTATAATTATCACTATGAAGTTTAGGCATCATAGTTTTAATTTCTGAACCATAAAACATTGATAAAAGAGTTGTTTCTATAACATCATCAAAATGATGACCTAAAGCTATCTTATTACATCCTAATTCTTTAGCTTTATTATATAAATGACCTCTTCTCATTCTAGCACATAAATAACAAGGATTTCCTTCAGCTAAATTATTAACTATCTCAAAAATATCACTTTCAAATACTTGAACTGGAACATTTAATCTTCTAGCATTATCCATAATAAGATTCATATTAGCTTCATTATATCCTGGATTCATAATTACATATTCAGCCTCAAAATTAACTTTACCATGTCTTTTTAACTCCTGAATACATTTAGCAAGTAAAAAAGAATCTTTTCCACCACTAATACAAACCATAACTTTATCATTATCTTCAATTAATTTATATTCACTAACTGCTTTTACAAATCTACTCCATATTTCTTTACGATATTTCTTAATAATAGAGCGTTCTATTTCTTTATATTCTTCCATATAAATCACACCTAACGCTCAAATTATACCATTATTTCATAAAAAATCAATCAACTTACATAGTTGATTGATTTTGTGCTTCTAACATTGATTTGTAATATTCATTAACTGTTTTATATAAATCAAAAGTACCTAACTTTTCTTCTAAATTCTTTTGCATTTGAGAATATTCAGCTTCAGTTAATTCTTCTATCTTCTTAGCATCCTTTAAATCACCTTTTAAGACCGAATCATTTCTAATTTCTAAAGAATTATCAAATTTAACATTAACACTTCCACTCTTAGCTATATAATTAATATCTCCCTTATAAGTTAAGATATTCTCACTTGATTTCATATTAACGCTAAATTTAACTTCATCTTTAGTTTTTTCTTCCGTTAAACTATTAAAAGTAGTAGAGCCAGATAATTTAAAAACATCATCTGCTGTATCATATATTGTTAAAGTTAATACTTTATTATCCTTATTAAAGACATCTAAACTAGTACCCTCACTAACACTTTTTATATCAACACTATAATCTTTAACAACAAATTTATAATTACCATTCGAAACTTTCTTTAAATTATAAATAATTTCTTCTGATTCTTCAGTATCTTTCTCTTTAATATTTATTTCTAAATATTCTCTTTTTAATGCATTATAAGTAACTGTTACTTCTAATCTATTAATTAAAGAGAAAACACTATAGTATTTATCATCTTGTAAAACTAATAAATCATTATCAGTAAGAATCTTAAATAATCTTTCATCACCTTTAACTTTTTCATCAAAAGCTTTAGCAAAAGGATCTTGTCCTTTAGAATTATCAATTAAATACTTAAATGTAAAGATAACTCCCTTATTGCTTGTAGAAGTATTACTATCAGTTAAACTCTCTTCAATATACTGAGTAATTTTATCAATTGCATATTGTAAATCATCAGTATTAACACTAGCATCTTTATCTAAATCTTTAATTAATTGTTCAAAAGTATTATCTTCCATAGCCATAACTGTTAAAGGAAGACCAATATCTTTTGATTCAGCATAAACATTTTTACCTTCAAGATAGAAATTTACTCCTAATGAAGCATCATTTTGTTTTAAATAAGCATTAAAATCCATATATTCTTCTTTAATCGAAAAACTATTTCTTAAATCTAATGCTAATCCATTAAATGCTTTTAAATCATCCCCTGTAGTACTTACATTAATCAAACTCTTTTGAACTACATAATCTTTACCAACATCTAAACTAAAGTTTTCTTTTCCCTTTAATAAAGCTTTAGAACCAAAATTTACCATTTTAAGACTTCTAATTAAAAAGTTCTCTGCTGTAGTATTTTTATATACTAAGTATACTCCTCCACCTACAACTAAAATTAAGAATAAAAATAATATTAAAACAATTTTTCCTACCGGACTTTTCTTTTCTTTCATTATTACAATATCTTCTTCATTCATAATAAATACACCCTCTATTCATCTAAATTATATCATATTTGTATATAAAATCAATTTGATTTTAAAAAATTATCTTTCGGTATATTTTATAACAAATTATAGTAGATTTATTATCTTAACCTGTGCTATAATATTAAATAGAATAAAAGGTGGTGACAAGATGAATAATGATGAACTAAAAAATGCCGCAGAGCAAGCTGTAAATGTTTCTGATGCCAATGTCCAATCACAAGCAGCTGCTCAAAATAATCAAGTAAGTCAAAAAGCAAATGAAGTTGTCTTTGATGCTAAACAATTAGTTACAGATAATTCAAAACTTGTCAGTTATAACTATGAAGATACTTCTATAACTGATATCGTAAACCGTATAATTGTTGATGCTATTAAACTAAATGCTTCAGATATTCACTTTGATCCTTGTGAAGAAGGATTAAAAATCAGAATTCGTATTGATGGCCGTTTATCAGATTATAGTCTTGTACCATTATATGTTCAAAAGAACATGGTAACTCGTATCAAAATTATTTCAAGTATGAATATTACTGAATCTCGTGTTCCTCAAGATGGTGCTATTAAAAACCAAATTGAAGGTATTGATGTAGATTTACGTGTATCTTGTTTACCTACTAACCTAGGTGAAAAAGTCGTTATTCGTATCTTAGATTATAAAATGTCATCTGAAGGTATTGAAGCCTTAGATTTTAATAAAGTAAACTTAGAAAAAATTAAAAAAATGATCAGTATTCCTAACGGAATTATCCTAGTAACTGGAGCTACTGGTTCAGGTAAATCAACAACTGTATACTCTATGTTACAAAGATTAAATACTGAAGATCGTAATATTATAACAGTTGAAGACCCAATCGAAATGAATATTGAAGGTATCAACCAAGTTCAAGTTAACTCAGAAATCGGTTTAACCTTTGCTTCAACCTTAAGAAGTATCTTACGTCAAGACCCTGATATCATAATGATCGGAGAAATTCGTGATGATGAAACTGCCAGAATTGCTGTAAGAGCCGCTATCACTGGACACTTAGTATTATCTACTATCCACACCAACGACTCCTTAAATACAATCGAACGTCTAACTGATATGGAAGTTGAAAGATACTTATTAGGTGCTGCATTAGAAGGTATTATATCTCAAAAACTTGCTCGTAGATTATGTAAAAAATGTCGCCGTGCAAGACCTACTACTGATTATGAAAAGAAAATATTTAAACTAGCATTAAATTTAGATATCAATGAAGTATATGAAGCAGTTGGATGTGATGAATGTCATGGCGGTTATAAAAGCCGTATTGGTATTCATGAAGTTCTACTTATCAATCAAGATATCCGTGATGCTATTATTAAAAATGTTGAAAAATCCGAATTAAGAAAATTAGTATATGGTGGAGGAACTATTACCCTACTTCAAGATGGTCTATCTAAAGTAGTAATTGGTGAAACATCATTTGATGAAATATTAAGAATTATCGATCTAGATGGTGACATCTATGAATCAACAATGGCTTTAGAAGCCAAAGATGAAGAAAAGAAAAAAGAACAAGAATTAGAAGAAGAACAAAAAGAACTATCTTCATCACCAGAAATTGAAACATTATAAAAAGAGGTTTAACCTCTTTTTTATTTTATTAACTAACTACGAATGGATTATCCTGAGTTCCATTTCCACCTGATATAGTTGTATTTGCTTTTAGAGAAACTGTTGGGCGAACACCATCGCTTCCTGTGACGCCAGCATTAGCAGGAGAATTACCATAATAAAGTACATAGTTGTATGCATCGTTCCCACTAAAATGGTGTGGCGTCATAGTCCAATATCCTTTATCATAAGCATTGTTATATAAGTAACTAGCTGAATTCTGACTCGTTGTCCCAGCAAAAATTATTTCGTCTATTGTTAATAAGCCTATTTTATACCCATTTAAATTACCATTACCATATCCACCATCAGTTAAGGTTGAAGCAGTAAACTTACTTATTAAATTATCCATTTTACTTGTTCCACATTTTAAACTTGGCACTGCTTCGCTGCTTGGGAATAGTCTTCTGGTTGCTTGATAAAATGATTTATCTCTTCCAAGCCCTGTGCCTAATATACCATTACTACTAGCGTATGGATCGGTAGTTGGATTAAATGTTGTATCTGACACTACTCTTTTATCATTACACCAAATTACATCAGCAAGCTTTTCTTTATCTGTTTGAGTAAATGCTTCATCATACCATTTTTTTAGATTCGTTAGAATCGTGCTGTCTACATCATTAGCATGAGCAGTTAAATACTCAATCGAATTTGGATTGTTTGAATACATAAATCCAACATATGTGTTCCTATCTATGTTTGTATTAAAACTACTGTACCCTTTTTGACCATCTGTTGTACTATCATATCTAGCGAAAGCCATATTTGGTGCATCTAGTGACTTATCACATGGATTTGTGGCATTAGATGGATTATAGTTATATAACGTTATTTTAGTATTTCCTTGGCCATCTATTCTTACTATTCTCCAGCACATATTTGCAAATACTAAATAATTATTATCTACTGCTCCTCTATAATAATATGAGGTGCCATAATCATCTTCAGTTTTTCCAAAACTACTTTCCACTGCTGATTTATAAATTATATAATTAGGTGTTGCATCTATTATTTCATAAATATAATTAATATTATTAGTTTCTTTTTGAACTGTTTGATTATCGGATGCAATATCTGATAAAGATGTGCTAACTATATAATTTCCAATTAACTTTTCATACTCTTTATCGTAGTCAATAACGTTTACTCCAGTTAAATTATATATAGCAGTAGTAGTTGTACTTGCTGATTCAACTCCTGTTCCATATGTCCAATACTTATATGAATCACTTGTTCCGCGTGCCAAATAATTATATTTTTCTATAAGAATTTTTCCTTCTGATGCAGAAAGTACTCTATAGATATTTGCAAGACCAGAAGTTGCTTTCATAACATTAGTTTCTTCAGAGTTTTCTTCTACTGTTGCCCCCACTATATATTTGCCAATTAAATCTCTATAGCAAGAACTATAAACACAGGTAGATGGGTTAGATAAACTAAAACTATCATTTATAATAGTATAAGCTTCACCAAAAGTCCAATAATAATTGGGTTTTGAACCAAAAATAGTTAATAATGGTACATCTCCTTTTTTGGGTGTTTGTCTGCCAGGCACAGTCCATGGCTCACTCACCGCAGGGTAAGTTTTCTTTATGCCAGCTAGCAAACTATTTGATGGAGCACTACTCCATCCTTGGGGTTCTGCTTTTTGGGCATTTTCTATTGTTATATCAAAACTAAATGTTTTATTTAAATCATCTAT
>CACXGV010000067.1 GCA_902767375.1 uncultured Erysipelotrichaceae bacterium | reverse complement strand
GATGGTTATTTTGCACCAGGTAGGAGTGCTTCATTTGATATAGTTATTGATACATCGGAAAGTGATGTTTCGGTAACATATAATTTAGATATAGATGATAGCATATTAGAAGAACATCCTAATATAGCATTTAGTGTTTTAAATATTAATACTAATGAAGAATTAACAACTAATAATTATAGTGGGGTTTCATATTTAAGTGATACTAATAGAGTAGTTACTTTGAGATTATCACTAAATTGGACAGATGATGAAGATTATGATGAAAATGATACTGCTTTGATTGGTGAGGAATTACCTTTCAATATTACAGCTCATTTTGAACAATATACAGGAGAATAAAAAGGAAAGAGGTGTTAGTGTGAGTCACCTTAAAAAGATAGTTAGATTGATAACTAATATTTTTACGGGAATACTTTTAGTATTACTAGTATTAGTTATTTATGGTAAATTGGTTACTACATTTGGACAAAATGTTTATCCTAATTATTTTGGTTATACTTTTTTTGAAGTAGCTAGTGGCTCAATGGCACCAGCGCTTCATGTTGATGATGTTATTATAGTTAAAATAGGACAAGATGAAATAGTTAAAGATGATATTATAGCTTATCAAGGAGAAAAAGATGTTATTACACATAGAGTATTGTTTATTGACGGTGATACTTTAACTGTTAAAGGTGATGCCAATAATACGATAGATAAGCCTATTAAAAGACAGCAAATAATTGGTAAAATTATAAAAGTATATCCAAAACTTGGTCTTTGGAAAAAGATTTTAACTGATCCTAAAATCTTAATTGCGATATTTGTTACTTTAATACTATTTGATTTTGCTTTATCTTATAATAGTAAGGATAAAGAAAAGAAACCTATAAAGAATAAATTGAAAGAGGAAGAAATAACGATAAAGAAAATAGAAATTCCTCAAGAAGAAGAACCAAAGAAGGTAATAAAAAAGAGTAGTGAGAATGAAAAACTTCTTGAACTTACTAGAAAGATTAATATTGATGAAATTAATAAACTTTTAGAAGGAACAGATTTTGAACTTAATAAAAGTGAAGTAGCTAATATTAAGAAGGAAGTTGAAAAGGTTAAAGAAGAACCTAAAGTGGTAGAAGAACCACAGTTAAGTGAGAAAGAGAAAGAAGCTATTGATTATACAATTAGATTGGATTTAAATGAGATTCAAAAGAAGATAAATGAAAGATTAAAATAAGGAGTTATAGTTATGAGAAAGGTAAAGAAAATATTATTAAATATTGATTTTCAAGATTTTAAGAAATATTTATTCTTATCTATTCTTATAGTTATAACTCTTATTGTTTTAGGTAGTGCTAAACTTACTCAAGCTAGATATGAAAATGAAACGATGGTTAGAGTAAAACCAACACTAGCATTTTTTATTGTAGATGTTCAAAGTCAAACTGGACAAATTAAATTAGAGGGTATGGTTCCTAGAAGTGAACCATATTTATATAGTTTTACAGTATCTAATTTTAAGGATTCATTACATGCAAATGTAGATTTAACTTATACAATTGAGATTATTACAACGACTAATATGCCTTTAAATTTCAGAATTTTTAAGGGGAATATGCAAAGTAATGAAATAGATTCAGATACAACAACAACTAATGATGATGGAGTATATTTTAGACATTTAGTTATTAATGATGTAACTACTATGCCTTATCGAAATAATGTTACGGAAACATATACTTTATGGGTAGAGTTTCCAGAAACTTATAAGGTAAATGCTGATGATTATGCTGGTATTATTGATTTAGTTGATATTAAGATTAATGCTGAACAGGTTGTGTAATTATGAAGAAGAGTTTGAAGTATATTTTGGTATTAATTTTGGCTTTAGGTTTAAGTTTAGGTGTGAGAACTTTTGCTAAGTATATAGTAGAAGAGTTTCATAGTTATTATTTAAATGCTAAACATTTCTATTTTACAAGTAATAGATTAAAGAAGAATAATCCTACTTATTTGATTAATAACTGGTCAGGAGTTGGATCATTTCAAATATCATTTGATATATTATCTGAGAAGAATAGATATGTTTATACGGATTATGATATACCTTATACAGTTAGATTTGTGTGCCCTACAGGTGTAGAATGCTCAGTTGATAAACCAACTGGGACAGTTATGAATGCTTCTACTGGACATAAGGATACTGTTACACTATCAGTAAATCCTACTAGAAGTTATAGTGAAAATGAAAGATTATCTATTTATATTGAATCTACTAGTGTAAGTCCTTATCAGGAAACTATTGGAGCAACATTTGAATATGCAGTTGGTAAACAAGGTGTTACTTATGAAATAGATGATGAAGCTAATAGGGTATATATGATATTTAAAATTACGAATGCGATAAATTTCTGTACGGTAAGAACTGCTTTTGGGGATTATGCTGTAGGAGATTCAATAGATGTTAGTACATACCGATCATTAAGTGCGACTGATAAGGCTAATTGTATTGGAAAAAATGTAGTGCTTACATTTAATCCTAATGTTGTAATTTTAGATACAACTGATAATATCTTAAAAAGAGCTACTTATCATCAAAGAGATATAAATGGGACATTATTTGTTGATCAGTTAAACTTTCAAATTGAACCAGTTAGTACAACTGCAATTAAGTTTTATAAGGCAAATAAGAGTTTAAATTATACTTATCCAATAGTTACTTCAGAAAGTATTATTGGGGTATCTATTACAGATTAAAATGGGGTGATATTATGAATTATAATATTATAGAAAATTATATTAATTTTTTAAAAAGAAGTTATTTAGATTTCTTTAAAATATTATTTAAAAATAAATATAAAAAGGAAATAACTATAAAATTTATAGATCGTTATATTGATGTTAGATATTATAATGAAACTAGTCATGCTAATATTAAGGATTTTATGGAAAGACTTAATAAAGAATTAGTTGATTTAGTTAAGGATTTAGCTAAAGATGAAGATTTAGACTATATTAAGAATGTAGTTGCTTGTTTTGGATATTTAGTATATTTTGATGATATTTATTTAACTAGTGAAGAAGGGGAAGTTATGGATTCCATTATTAATGATGGAATTGTAGTTTTACCAACAACTAAGAGATTAAAGGCTGATTTAAGAAGCTGGTATTCGAAGTTTAATAAAGGGAAAAGTGTTTTTAATAGTACAATAAATACCAGAGAGTTTAATTTAATTGAAAGAAAAATATATCGTAAGTTATATGAACTTGTTTTAGAACATAATGTTAGAATATCTAATCTTTATAGTGAGTATGCCATTGATAAAGCCTATAATACTGGAACGGTTAATGAAGATAAGTTATTTATTAATTACATTTTAGCTTCTAATTTAGTTTTAAATAATGCGATTAATTTAGATTTTTCTAGACATTATTTACTTAATTTAAGTAGTAGTTTATATAGTAAAGAGAAAAAAATTATGAGATTATTTAATTCAATAAATAATCCTTTAGCTAAGAAGTTTTTAACTATTAAAATTACTTATAGTGATTATAAGAGTAATCAAAAATTGATTAATAGGTTAGTTAATGAAGGTTATTCTTTTGCAGTTGAACTTGATAGTAAGTATAGTGGAAATATTACTGAATTATTCTTATTTCCATATATTTTAGTCTATGAAGATTGTCAAGAATATGATATGCTTATGAATGATAAGGATAAGTTAAAGGCTAAGATAATTAAGCTGTAGGAGGCGTATTTTTATGCATACATTTTTGAGATTTTTGTATGAGTTTTTATCCCAATTATTTTTAGGGCTTAAGTTAATAGTTTTAGGTCTTTTTAATGGAGTTAAAGCAATTTTTAATATACCTGAGTATATTAGAATAGTTGCTGATTATAAAAATGATTTTACATTGCCTGAATGGCTTTTAGTAGGACTTGCTATTTTAATTACGCTTGCACTTTTAGGTTTAATAGTGTTTGCTGTTTATTTTGTAATTAGAAAGTATATTAGAATTAGAAAGAGTTTAGTTGATCAGGAATCTTTACTTGAAGAGGTAAGTCAATTAAATGGAGAAGTTGCTAAGTTAGTTAAGGAAAAAGAAACTATCCTTGCAATGCAAGTATCTAAATTAGGTATTAAACCAGAGGAAGCTGGTCTTGAAGAAGGAACATTAGAAGATACAGTTGATCCTAATACAGAAATTAGATTCCCTAAACTTATTGATGTTGATGAGAAGTTTAAAAATTATAAAGTTGCTAATTATGGAAATTCATTTGAACTTCCAGAGTTTGTTGAATTATTTAGAAATTTCGCTGCTAGTCAATTAAGACTTTATTATACTTCCGATATGATTATGTTATTTATATCAGCTTTAGCATCTACTAAACTTGTTATTTTACAAGGTATTTCTGGTACAGGTAAAACATCACTTGCTTATGCTTGGGGTAAGTTTTTAAAACATGATTCATGT
>CACXGV010000066.1 GCA_902767375.1 uncultured Erysipelotrichaceae bacterium | reverse complement strand
TATCTCCTTTTTCTAAGAATTCTTTCTTAACTTTAATCTTTTCTTCCTTATCTAATTTATTATAATTCTTCATTTAAAACCTCACTTATTTCATCAATATTATAACCTTTTTTACATAATTTGTCTCTAACAAAATAATTTAAATCATTATTATTTAATTTTTTACTATATTTTCTAAGTAATGAAGCAGTTTCCCTTTTTAATATTTCTCTATCACTTAAATTTAAACTATTTAAATAATCTAAAAATAATTCTCTAGGATAACCCAAATTAATTAAATAATTATTAATCTTTTCTTTAAATAAATAATTACTATATTTACTATTTGTCTTAACTTTCTTATCTATTAGTTTTTGTGCTTTTTCACTAAAATCAATATCTAAATAAGGCTCTATTTCTTCATCTCTAAAACCTAATTTATTTAGATTTCTTTTAATTTTTAATGGCCCATCATTACTAAATCTATATTGATCATTTATATAACTTTTTATATATAAATCTCTCTTTAAATATCCATCTTTTTTTAATCTATCAATAGTATCATTTATAATCTTTTCAGAATATTCTTTCTTACTTAATAAATCTCGAAGTTCTTTCTCGCTACGCATCTTAGTATTTAATCTTTTTATAACATCATAATAAGCCCCTAAAGAATCATTATAATTAGTAATTTCTTCAAACATTTTATGATCTAATACTTTATTAACTAATAAATTATATTTCACTATAACATCATCATATAATTTAATCTTTAAATCATTATCAAATATTATCTCATAAACATTATTTTTTAATTTTTTAAACTTAACTATTTCCATAACTAAATTATATACTAATTAAAAAAGATAATCAATTAAGATCATCTTTCCTTTTACCTTTCTTTTTACTTATTAATTCTTCTCTTTCTTCTGTAAGTTTATTTATCATAATATTCATTTTCTTTTTAGTACTAGCATTTAATATTACGATTAAAAGAAGCACTATAACTAAACCACCTAAAGCATAAGTTAGAATTTTATAAATACTATTGGAATTCATTAAATATTCAACATCTTCCGGACTATATAATCCAAGAGTCTTTAAAGTTTTATCATAAATATAGTAATTACCTTCTCCAGTAGAAACATCTTTTCCATAAATAATATAATGATTACTACCTTTTCTAATTTGATAAGCACTTACCTCATGTTCATTTATTTCAATTGTTGTCTTTTCTAAATCTTTAAGTTCTTTAGTAGGCTCACTAATAAATACACTTATATCATTACTTTTAATTTCATTATATAATCTAACTGTTTTATTAGTTAAATCATAAATATAAAAGTTTTCATGATTATTACCATCTCTTAAATATATTAAAGTTAAATTTAAATGTTCATTTTGTAAACAAGCAACATCTTCTTCATTAAATTTAATTATAGAATGATTAAAATTAACTGGTATCTCCTCTGGTAACTTTCTAAGGACAAAATACTCTTTATCCCCAAAACTATATTTAATAGGATCTTTTTCCGGTACTACTAAATTAAGTTTATATGTTTTAGAAGAACCATTTTCAGCTGTAACTACTATTTCAAATGGATTATTACCTTCTTTAACTTCTTTTTCTCCTGTTCCAGATAATTTAGCTTTAGAATCATTAACCGTTGCATTTATTTTAACTTTAGTAGTATTAGCATCTAAAGTAGCACTATACTCTAAAGTACTTTTATTAAACTCTGGACTTATTGTAAATCCCTCTACACTTAAACTCTTTAAATTATTATCACTACTATAATTAATTACTACTGGCTCTTTAATAGTTAAAGTTAAATCACCAGCACTCGTACTAATTGCTTGTTCACTATCCCAATCAACTATCTTAGCATTATCGACTGATATAGTTGCACTACCAGTTGAAATTGCTTTAAACTTGTACGTATAACTCTTACTTTTATAAGTTCCATCACCATATCCTACAATTGAAGTATCCCCACTTACTAAAGATAATCTTTTTTTATCATAAGATATATTAAATTGCCATGATCCAAGCGTATCAGAACTACTAACTTTAACTGTAACTGTTACATTATTATTAAGAGTTACTTTACTAGAAGATGCACTTGCCTTAATTGAACCACTAGCCGCAAATACATTTAATGGCAGTAAAAATAAAACCAATAACCATAATTTCTTTCTCATATATCCTCCTATTGTTCTATTTTATTAACATTTAAAATATGTTTTTGAATCTTTAATAAATCAACAATATCAACTTCTCCATCTTTATTAACATCAGATGCTTTTAAATAAGCTCCTTCTAATTTTCCAACTTTTAAAAGATTCTTTTGAACTTTAAGTAAATCTATAATATCTATTTCACCATCACCATTATTATCACCATAAATAACAATTGTATAAGTTGCTTCTCCATTATTAGCTAGTTTTAGATTCATACCAGTAGCAATCTTACCATCTTTAGATACTTCCGATCTAGCACTAGGATAACTTCCTCTTATAAGTTCATTAATACTAGAAGCTTCATCGCCAACATTAAATCCTGATAAATAACTATTATTATTGTTTATTTGTAATTTAGCTATTATTTCATCAGGTGTTAAATTAACATCATCAGTCTTACGTACTGTTACTTTATATGTTCCTTTATCACCTGATTTAGATGTTACGGTAATAAGTATATCAGTTGTATCTGCAGTAAGTTCAATTTCTCCCGTACCTTCAACTGTATTATCTGTAGTAGTAGCCACTGCACTTACAGTAACTTTTTCCGTAGTTTTATCTACACTACAAGTATACTCATATGCACTAGATGTAAATGAAGGCATTAAATTACAACCAGTAACTTCTAACATACTTAAAGTTGTATCTTCATTATAATCTGCACTTAATGAAGTATATGCCGGCATAGTTCCTTGAAATACTGGAATAATAAATTTAAAATTAGATTCTAACAAATTATTCTTAACATAAGTCTTATAAGTACGATAAGCAGTTGAATAAGGATCTCTAATATTTTGTTGATATTGATTAGTATAAAAAGTACTTCCAACAAAATCAAATTTTTGTAAATACAAAGTATTTTGTCCATATTTATTATAATTATTAAGAAGTTCTCCTCCACCTATAATAGATGCATATGGACTATTCCAACCCTTCTTTTTAGCATAAGCAAGACCATTATGAATAACATCAGCTGTTGTCTTACCATTAGCATTTACATTAAAGAAATTATAATAACCAGGAAACTCTTCATCATCTCCAGAAGATAAAGCAGATCCATTAACGCCTTGTTCTTGAATTACCTTACTAACTAAACTTAATGCACTAACATCATTTTTAATTCCAGAATCCATAAATGTTTTAGCATATGTAATATCTTTTTTCTCATTATTTTCATCATAATAGAACCCACTACCACTCATAAATGTTCCATTTAAAAGTGATTGTAAAACTTCTTCCGTTTGCGTATTAACATCAAAATTTAATTTTTCAAACATAAATACATGTCCATCATTTAAAAAGTTTCTAGGATCTACATAATACTTAATAGTTTGTTTACTAGCAGCATACCATCCACCACCAGAGAATTC
Source organism: uncultured Erysipelotrichaceae bacterium (assembly GCA_902767375.1). GTDB lineage: Bacteria > Bacillota_I > Bacilli_A > RF39 > UBA660 > CAG-533. Next base: position 1,631 of record CACXGV010000066.1, on the reverse strand, counting down.
TTTCCAAACCCCATTATCATATGCTCCATCTTCAGTACTTCTTAAAGAAGTATTAGACCCATCTACTAAATTAGTATCTATATACTTAGATTCACCTCTAATTACTTCATCCCAAGTAGCATTTACCATAAATGGTTCAAAGTCCCAATTACTATGACTTATTTTTAACTTAGCAATCTTTTCTGCATAAGTTATATCAAAACCCATATTCTTATATTCTTCAACTAAACTATCTGGCACAGTATATTCTTGTTTTTCCACAAACGCCTTACCATTTTTTTCTTTTAAAATATACCCTTCATACCAAAATCCAGTATATTGTAATTTTATTTTATAAAATTCTCCTTCTTCACCAATAATTTCAAATTGTTCAGGATAACTTATACTAATATTTCCATTAGTATCACTCTTAACATATGCACAATCTGTTTTAGCACATACTCTAACCGCTACATTCTTAGTATCTGGAGCAATATTACCTCTTACATATGTAGTATCAGCATTAACACTTAAACATGCTAAAAACATACATATAACTAAACATTTAACATATTTAAGCATACAATCACCTACTATCTATATAATTATAACAAAAAAAGAGAACATATTCCTATATTCCCTTTATATTTAACATTTAATAGACAATTAACTAACAATAAACGGATTAGATTGAGTGCCTGGTCCATTAGATATACTTACCACACTCTTTAGTGAAACTGTTGGACGAACCATAAGGCCGTGGTTGACGCTTAGATAATCAATGCCACCATCATCCTTTACAAGCCAACTATTAGCACTTAAGCCATCGAAGGCATCCGGAGACAAACTCCAATACCAATCCGAACCATTACTAGCATTTTTATATAAGTAATATGTACTGTTTCCTGTTTGTGCCATTGCCCCAGCAAAGGCTATTTCATCAGCTGTAAGGAGTCCTATTTTATACCCATTTAATTTTCCATTTCCATATCCACCATCAGTAGCAGTCGAAGCAGTAAACTTACTAATTAGATTATCTGTTTTACTTTCTCCACATTTTAAACTTGGTACTGCTTCACTTGTTGGTACTAGTCTTCTGGTTGCTTGATAGTATGTTTTATCTGTTCCTAGACCGGTACCTAATATATTATTATAATTCCGTGGGTTATATGTAGTATCTGATACTACTCTTTTATCATTACACCAAATAACATCAGCTAATTTGTCTTTATCTGTTTGACTAAATACTGCATCATACCAAGATTTTAAATTGGTTAGTATTGTACTATCTACATCATTAGCGTGGGCTGTGTTAAAGTCTGTTGAATCCGGATTATTTGAATACATATATCCTATATAGGTATTTTTATTATCATCGTTTTCATTAAAGAAACTTAAACCTGCTTGTCCATATTCTGTTTCATCATATCTGGCCAAAGCCACTTTTTCTCCATCTAATGATGCATCACATGGATTTGCTGCACTTGTTGGATTATAGTTATATAATGTTATTTTTGTATTACCAAGCCCATCTATTCTTACTATTCTCCAACACATATTTGCAAATGATACATAGTTATTTTCTACATTGCCTCTATAATAATAACTTGTTCCATAATCATCTTGTGTACAATATATTCCTGTTTCTGATG
>CACXGV010000065.1 GCA_902767375.1 uncultured Erysipelotrichaceae bacterium | reverse complement strand
ACCACCATCAGTTGAACTTATAGATAAACTTATTGATCCTGGTATTGTAAAAGTATTTGTTATATTAACTACTTTTAAATTATAATATGTTTTATTTTCACCAGTATTAGTTACTGTAAATGTTTTTGATGCACTCCATCCTGGTACAATATTATTGCCAGTTATAGTATCTTCTCCATCGGCAAATGTTACTTCTAAATATGCAGCTCTACCAGCTATTGAAGATACTTCTTCATTACCAATTATATTAGCTGCAAAATAAGCATAGGATAATCCTATGATAGTTATTAAGATTAATATACTAGAAACAATAATTAAAATACGTTTCTTATTTTGCATATTATCACATCCTATAGTAATTATAACATTAGGTAAACAAAAAAGAAACTATTTTTAGTTTCTTTTTTATAATCGTTAATATTAGTTAACAGCTTCTTTTAATTTGCTTCCAGCTTTGAATGATACAGCCATTTTTGCAGGAATTTTAATTTTTTGTTTTGTTAAAGGATTGATTCCTTCTCTTGCAGCACGTTTTTTAGCAGCAAAAGTTCCAAAACCTACTAAAGCAACTTTTCCTTCTTTTTTAAGTCCTTTAGTAACTCCAGCAAGTACAGCATCTAAAGCACGTAAAGCATCAGCTTTAGTTAAATTAGCTTCCTTAGCTACGAATTCTACTAATTCTTGTTTTGTCATAACGATTACCTCCCATTTTTTTAATATTTATAAGGCTTATGTACCCTACAAATTAAGGTTATCAAAAATATAATTAAAATGCAAGGGAATTTAGTTACTTTTTTGCAATTTTTCCTTTTATTTACTTACTTTACGTAAATTATAAGACTATAGCAATTAGATTATTACTTCCTTTATTAACAATTTTAGTTACAGTAGCTGATAATTTGTTGCGAGTGGCATCTGGCATCATAGAAAGTTTAGCTTGAATACCCTCTTTGACAATGACATCTAAACTTCTACCAAAGATTTCACTTTTCCAAATTGATGATGGATCAGTTTCATAATCTTTCATTATATAATCTATTAATTCTTTAGATTGTAATTCGGTTCCAATGATTGGTTCAAAGGTACTTTCTACATCAACTTTCATTAAATGAATTGATGATGCTACTGCTTTTAGTTTAACTCCATAACGAGAACCTTGTTTAATAATTTCAGGAGTAGATAGTTTCATATCTTGAAGAGTTGGATAAACAATACCGTAACCAGTTGATTTAGCCATTTTAAGAGCCGTTTTAATACTTTCACTTTCATCTTTATTTGAGGCATATTCCATAAATATTTTAAGCATGGATCCTTTGTCTAAAGATATGCCTCCTAAGACATTTGATAGAGTCTCATTATATAAGTCATTAGAGGATTCTAAATTTAAAGTGACAATACCTGTTTTAGGGTCAACATTTGAAATATAACTATTAGAGATATATTCACTGTTTTCATAATACTTGATAATGTTATCTACATCTTTTAGTTTAGAAACACTTGTAATACTTTCTTTTATTTTATCTAAGTAATGAGACTTTATTGGATGAGTATTGTCTAAGATATGAACCCAGGATGGAATATTTATTTCAACATCTAAAACTGGGAATTCATAAAGAGCAGTTTTTAGAATATCATACATGTTTCTTTCATTCATTTCATTTATGTTGATTGGAATAACAGGAACATTATAATTATTAGTTAAAGTACTAGCTAGATTAATAGTTTCTTCATTAGTTGGATGAGTGGTATTTAATAAGATAATAAATGGTTTATTGATTGTTTTTAATTCATTAATAACTTTTTCTTCCGCATCTAAGTACTCTCCTCTAGTAAACTCGCCAATAGAGCCATCAGTGGTAACTACTATTCCGATAGTAGAATGATCTTTAATAACTTTTTCCGTTCCAATTTCAGCAGCTTCGATAAATGGGATATCATCACTAAACCAAGGGGTTTTTACTAAGCGAGGATTACCTATTTCGTCTTCATACCCATTAGATGATTTAATTACATATCCTACACAATCAATTAGTTTTATATTAGTAGTAAATTCATCTATTTTAATAGTAGCTCCAGATGAGGGAATAAACTTAGGCTCCGTAGTCATAATAGTTTTACCAGGAGCTGATTGAGGCATTTCATCTAAACATCTTTTCTTTAGGGATTCATCTTGAATATTAGGAAGAATTAGGGTTTCAACTACTTTGCGGATAAAGGTTGATTTACCAGTACGAACTGCTCCTACTACTCCTAGATATATTTCTCCTTTACCCCAAGCGGAGATGCTTTCAATTATCTCTTTTCTTTCCATATCATAATTCCTTTCATTTAAAATTATGCAAAAAGAAAAAAGTTATACCTTAAAATAACTTATCTATATTTTGAGGAACTTTATCTTCTAAGATACTATTAATTATTTTATCTTCTAAAGATGGAGATACTTCTTTACCTGTTAGATTACTTAATTTAGAAATAACTTCTCTTAATGTTTTTTCATCTTTTAAGCCATTTTGTTCAACTAAAGATGCTAAAGATAAAAGAGTATCTTTATCAACATTAGTTTTATCTTTTACTTTATCAAATAGATTATCATCCATAAAAAATCACCTAATATATTATATTTATCTATAATAATTAGGTGAATAAATTATTCTTCGTTGATATGAATTGTTACATAATCTCCATATCTTATATCAAATTTTTTAGTTTCTTTAGGTACTTCAAAAAGAGCATATCCCTCACCTTTTAATCCTTTATCAATATAGGATGGTAAACCCGGATATTTAGATAAGTAATAAACTTGTTTTTGAGCAAAGTCATCTACTATACAATTAATATGAAATGGAAGTAGTAAGCTCTTTTCAGTTTTGTTTTGTACGATAAAATGGAATGCTTTATACTCTTTTCCTTCACTTGGAGATAAGACATCATAAAGTTTTTTTACATCGACTACTTTATCTACCATAACTTTATATTCTGATGTTTCAGCATATTGTTCAAAGTTTACTTCGACTTCTACTTCTTTTGGTTTATTATCTAATCTTTCAACTTTTTTAGATGTTTGTTTAAATATTGAACTTCCAATTAAAATCATGATTGCCATGATAAAAATGCCTACGAAGATAAAGATATATTTAGAAGAATTAAATACTCTATTGGTATGTCCTAAGACTGTTTTAAAAGTTTCATTTTGAAGTTTACGAGTTTCTAATTCAATATCTTTTTCTTCTTTTAGTTTTTTTAGTCTTTCTTTAAATTCTTTATTGTCATGATATGATGCATTACAGTTAGGACATTTAGAGTCTTTATCTGTATCAATAGTATTTTTACAATACTCACATATTATTCTCATTATGATCACCTACTTATATATTAACAAAAAATATATAAATATTCTAGTCTTGATATTTTACTTTAGCTAAATAAGCTAAAGAATCTCGTTTATTCATTGTTAAGATTTTATTTTTATGTTCTTCATTAAGACCCGCACCAGCAGCTCCAAATTGTCCTCCTCCACCATGAGAGACAGCTATTTTAGCAACATTAAAATTATTATAATCCATAGAGCGATAACTACGAGATGATGAATCTAAACATACAACTATTATATATTCTAATTGATTAGGATTATTTAAATCTCTTATTCTTTGGGCTAGATCATTAACATATTCATGAGTTGAAAAGACCATACCAAATTTATTATTATCTTCATCAGTAAAGTATTCCATTTCAGATAATAATTGATTTAATACTCTTTCAGTAGTTTCTTTTTTATTTTTAATTGTTTGTTCATCCTCTAAAGATAGAAAAAATTCTTCTTTATTTTGTAAGGTATCTAGCATATGAGATAGAAATTTTTCATTACCAAGTTCACTATGAAGAATAGATAAATCATGAGCTTTTGCTCCTTCTGGGGATTTTTTCCAATCCCAAGTATCTTCTAATCTTACTTTTTCAACAAAATCATTTATACTTGGGGTTGGTTCTAGAAGACCATTTAAAGTTAAGTATTCATAAAACAATCTTGTACCACAAGTTAAAGTTCCATCTTTATCATTTACTCTAATGGTGCAAAAATCATATAAATGATAATTATTTAAAATAGCCGTATGATGATGATCAAAGACTCTTACTTTATCTTTAGCATGATATTCAACATAAGATATGGCTGGATCTGGTAGAGTTAAGTCAGTTATATATACTCTGTCATATTCATCATATTTATGATTTTTAATATCTTCAATAACTTTATCATTTAATTCTTTAGGACTAGGAAATAATTCATAATCTATTTCTTTAAAAGCAAGCTTTGCTAGAACTACAGCACCTAATCCATCAATATCTTTTGAATGACTATAAATTAGTATCTTCATATTATCTCCTTTAAGTTCCTTTATTATACAATAATTATTTAATAAAAAAAATAAGATTTAATCTTATTTTTTTGGTTCTATTTTTTTAAGTCCACCCATATATGGTTGTAGGACTTTTGGAATTAATACAGATCCATCTTCTTGATAGTTATTTTCAACTAAGGCAATTAGTCCACGAGGAGATGCAAGTACAGTGTTGTTTAAGGTATGTAAGTAATAGTTTCCTTCATTAGATTTTACTCTAATACCAAGTCTTCTAGCTTGAGCTTCTCCTAAATTAGAACAAGATCCAACCTCAAAATATTTTTGTTGTCTTGGACTCCAAGCTTCAATATCACATGATTTAACTTTAAGATCTGCTAAATCACCAGAACAACATTCTAACTGACGAACTGGAATATCCATATTTCTAAATACTTCAACAGTATATTTCCACATATCATTATAATATTTCATTGAATCTTCTGGTTCACATAGAACAATCATTTCTTGTTTTTCAAATTGATGAACGCGATATAATCCTCTTTCTTCTAGACCATGAGATCCACCTTCTTTTCTAAAGCATGGTGAATATGAAGTCATTCTAATTGGTAATTCTTCTTTTTTAATCATTTGTCCTTTGAAACGACCAATCATTGAATGCTCAGAAGTTCCTATTAAATATAGGTCTTCTCCTTCGATTTTATACATCATTGCTTCCATTTCAGGGAATGACATTACTCCAGTTACAACATCACTATGAATCATAAATGGTGGTATTGCATAAGTAAATCCTCTATCTATCATATAATCTCGAGCATAAGAAATCATTGCTTCATGAAGTCTAGCAATATCTCCTAATAAGTAATAGAATCCTTCCCCACTAGTACGACCAGCGGCAGTTTTATCCATACCATTTAAAGCTTCAATAATGTCAGCATGATATGGGATTTCATATGGTGGAACTACTGGATCTCCAAAACGCTCTACTTCAACATTCTCTGAATCATCTTTACCAATTGGAACACTAGCATCAATAATATTAGGTATTATCATCATTTTCTCTTTAATAAGAGCATTTTTCTTTTCTTCAGATATTTCTAATATTTTAATTTGAGCATCCATATCAGCTATTTGTTTTTTTATATCTTCGGCTTCTTCTTTTTTTCCTTCGCGCATTAAAAGTCCAATTTGACCAGATAGTTTGTTTTTTTCAGCTCTTAAATTATCTCCTTTTAATTTAGCTTCTCTTACTTCTTCATCTAAGTCATATACTTCATCTACTAAAGGTAATTTTTCATCTTGAAATTTCTTTTTAATATTTTCTTTTACTAAATCTCTATTTTCTCTAATTAATTTTATATCTATCATTATTTATTCCTACTTTCTATTTTTAATTCTTTAAAGCGATATTTTTGTTTTACTTTAGGGTATTTTTGATGATCTACTTCTGATAGAAACATATCAAGGGGTCTAACATATAAAGGACAATTACCATATAATCCTTTATAAAGGACCATTTCCTCTTTGGTTTCAGAATGAATTACAGTATCTAATACCAAATATAAATCCCCTTTAAAGTGACGATAAATAGTATTCTTCTTTATTTTTCTCATAGTAGATTCCTTTCTTTTAAATAAGATTCTAATCGAATATATTCATTTTGATATTTATTGCGAAGTTTAGTTTGAATTTCAATGTCTAATTTACTTAATCTTTCTTCGTTATAGTTATCTGACATATCAGCATATTTTAGTTTTATAGCTTCATCATTATTACTATTTAGAATTGAAGATATTTTATCATGATATGCTTCTCCATCTTTTTTAGTAACATATCTTACTAGTTCGATTATTTCATCATTAAAACCTAATTCTTTTAAATCTTCAAAAGTAAAGCCTTCGATATCTTCAACGGAGTCATGTAATAAAGCAGCTACTTTAGTATTTTTTTCATTTACTTTAGATGCTACTCTTGTTAAATGCCCAATGTAAGGTTCACCTTCTTTATCTTTTTTATCTTTAAAAAGAATCGAGACTAAATAATAAGCTTTATCATAATCATCATCTAGTTCATTAAATTTTGCTAATTCATCTTTAGTTAAATGATTCATAAACCCTCCCTAAAATAAAAAAGGATGGCACCAAGGAGTGCATAAGCACGGTACCATCCTTTTATATCTTAATTCTTATAACGGCATTGCCGGGTGTGATTAGCACCACTATTAGGTAGATTCATTAAAAATATTTTATTAACTTTCACCAGACGTTAACTCTCTATAAAAATATTATTTAATTACTAATCCTAAATAATCGCTTTACAAAACTGATTGTAGCACAATCAAAATAATTTATCAATTGTTTTTATCTTCAACAAGGGCAATTGTGTAGTTATCAAAAGTTAAAGTTTGATAGAATTTTAAAAACTTTTTAAAGGTTAATGTTTTGAAAAATTCTATTTCAGAGAAATCTTCTGTATAAGGAAGACTTACTTTGAAACCATCAAATACTTCATATTTATAATCTATTTTACCGGCTTCATCAGCTATTTTACTTTTCATGTATCTATTAAAATCTTCTTCTTTAAAGTTATTAATTTTAAGTTCTTTAAATAATCTTGATAAATATTCATCATAATCTTTAACGCTGGCTCCAATTAAAATATTAAAATGTTTATCATCAAAGAATGTATACCATTTAGCACCAATATAGGCAATTATTCTATCTTTTTTTAAATTATCTACAAAATCAGTTTCTTCCAATAATTTAGTATAAAATAAATAATTAATATACGTGGCGATTTCTCTTCTTGGAAGATTTAATTTATTTATTAGTTTAAATCCGATAGTAACTAATTTTTCACTGACATTTTCATAGATAACATCAAATGGTTTCTTAACTTTATCTAAATTATGATAATTAAATGGTTTCATTTTATTTGGATGGGGTTTTAATTCTTGATAAATAGATTCAACATATTTTGTCATTTCATCAGGATTAAAGTTTCCAGCAATTAAAAGGGTTTTATTCTCATCATAATAAAAAGCATCATAACATAGTTTTAATGTATCGTAATCTATTGCTTTAGTTGTTTCAGCAGTTCCAATTTGGGATAGAGATTCATGTTCCATTTCTACATTTTTATAGAGATTTTTAGAACATAAAGCTACACTTTTACGATATTTATTATTTAAGCTTAGTTTGGTTTCTTCAATAATAGCGGGTTTAGTTTTTTCAACATCTTCTTTGGTAAAAACTGGATCATCAATCGTATTAATTAATATTTTAATAGATTCTTTAATATCATTTAAACCACAAAAATAGAATCTAGTTAGTTCTCCGTAAGTGATACCGTTTTTTTGGTATTTTTTATCACTAAATATTTTATACATATTTCCATATTTAGAATGCTCTCCTAGCATATGTTCTAGAAAATGAGCGATTCCTGGTAATACTTCAACTAATTTATTATTATAATAAAACTTATAATATTTACCACTTGAACCATAATTGACAGAATAGTCAACATAAAATCTTTGCATCTTAGGATCGGGATATAAATATAGTTTTACCCCATTCTTTAAAGTTTTTTTAAGATAGTTTTGCATTATTTATCACCTCTATAAAAGAAGGTATTTTTAAGTTCCATACGATTTACAGCATTTAAGATATCTGATACTTTTAAACTATTAATAATTTTAATTTCTTCATCTTCTTCCATTTCATTTTCATAAACATAACTAGTAAAGTTTCCTAGATAGTAACTAATATTATCTTTATTAGATATATATATTTCATTACATTTTTCTTTATGATATTTTAGTAATTTAGTTATAATTTTTTTATCATGAAGGCGTCTAAATATTTCGTTAATACCTTCAATACATTTTTCTTTATTCTTTTTATCTATTTTAGCAGTTATATAAATGATACCTCTCATGGTAAAAAAGTCAGCAGAAGCACTGTAAACAAGTTCTAGTTCTTGTCTTAAGACTTTTAAAACTAACCCAGTCATGGAACTATTTAACATAGATAATATAGCGTCATATAAAACTACTTCTTCTGGTTTATAATCTTTAATAGCATAAGTCATATAAAGATAAGATTGGGTAGTTTCTTTATCCTTAATCTCTTTATATCCTTCTTTTATTTCATCTAAATGGAAATAATCTTTTTGGAGATTAGAGGTTTTAAATTTGAAGGTATTTGATATATAATTTATTTCTTCATCAGATAAATTACCAAAACACCATCCACGAGAATAATTTTTTAATAATTCATAATAGAAATTTATTATATCTTCATCAGTTATTTCATTTAATACTTTAACAAGTTCGGTAAGATTTAAAAAATTTGTTTTAACTATATTACTTTTGGGAATAATACTTTTTAAAAAATATCTATATTGCATTTCAGCAGGTTCTAAATTAGCTTCTTTTTCATCATCATACATGTCTTGTTTAATTTTAGCTAAGGTTTTAGAATCCAATTTATTATCCTTAAATAATGGATTAAACATTATTTCCTTAAAGAAATCGATAGCATCTTTAAAGAAGTTATCCCCTATTATTTTATGATCTAACATCGTATAGTTAAAATCAATATAATGTTTTTGTCCAGTTCTTTTGCTTCTTACAGCATAATCGGCGGCATATAAATCACGACATTTATCGTTTATTTCTTTTAAAGTATGATATTTACCATTACATCTGTTCATATAATCACATAATAAATCTGCAATTAAACAATTCTTTTTACTTGGTTTAAAATTAAATCTAAAACCAAGTTTAATAGTGGCAAAATCTTCTTTTTGATAGTAATAAAAACCAGGTTCAATTATTTTAATATCTTTAGTATTCATAGTTCCTCCTTTAGGTTATTATAGGTTAATTGGTATAAAAAAACAAGCAATTAAATATACTTTTAATTGCCAATGTATTTATTATAAATATCTTTATATTTTTCTAAGGTTTTAGTTACTTCAAAGAAATAAACGTTGGTAAGAGTATTATCATAAGGATCATTTTTAGATACTTTAAGTTCTCCTCCTAAAGCTTTTAAAGTTTTATTAGATGGAATATTTGAATCTTCGCAAGCAATAAATATTTTATTTAATCCTAGTTTTTGAGCTTCAATAAGACCTAAATATAGATTTATTTTATTATAGCCTTTTCTTCTTTCAGTAGGTCTAATACCATAACCAATATGTCCTCTAAAAAGATGGCTTTCTTCATCTATATTCCATCTTATATTTATCATACCTATTAGTTTATTATCATTTTCTCTAATTAGTAAAAAAGTTTTACTTTGAAGTCTATTAACACTTTTAGCAAATTCCTCTTCTTCACATTTTAAACACCCATCTAAGGCTTCTTCAAAAGTATATCCTTCTAGTACTTTAATAAGCATACCAGAACCATTAATATCAGAATTATAGTTAGTAAATTCTTTAAAGTAATCTAAAATATCTTCTTTCCTTTTAAGTGATGGTTTTTCTAAATAAAACTTTTCCATAATAACACTTCCTATTAATATTATAACACAACGAAAAAAGGAACCAAATGGTTCCTTATTTACTTAATGGTGTCTCCGGCGCGATTCGAACGCGCGACCGTACGCTTAGAAGGCGTATGCTCTATCCAGCTGAGCTACGGGGACAAATCAGTTGAACAAAATGATTATAATACATTTTTTCATTTTGTTCAAGCAAAATCTTTATTTTATAGGTCAATATCCATAAATTCCTTATATTTTGGGATTAAACCAATGTGTTTTTCACTAAATGATGGTTTCATTTGGAATACTCCAGGGTAACAATTGCCTTCAATAATAACTGGTCCTTTAGGAGTTATTGCAATATCCCAACCAATATATTTAACCTCTGGAACAACTTTAGATGCATCTTTAACTAATTTACATGCTTTATCAAACATAGGAACTTTAAATCCAACAATCTTTTCGTTAGTAATTGGATGAACTTCAAAATAATGATCATCTTGATCAATTGCGGGACATAGAACTACACCATTATCATCAACAAAAGTATACATACTTCCACTTGAGAAATTATCAGTTACTCCACCATTACCTATTTTAAAAACACTATTTAATACATGAGATTCTTTACCATCAAAAAAGGTAAAAATTCTTAAACTATTAACGGAATCGGCATATAACTTATTTATATCATCATGCTGAGTAATACATTCTTCAATTAATAATTGCTTCCTAATAAGTAAGGTATTAAATAAAGCATCAACGTTAGAGTCTTCATCTATTTCATATTTTTCTACGCCTTTACCACCGGAACCATCTATTGGTTTTACTATGATGGGATTATGTTTAGTAATAAATTTAGTGAACTTATCAAAAGAATTTTCATCAATAACTAAAAAGTCTCTTTTTAAATATTTCTTAAAGATATTATTAAATTCTTCTTTATTATCAAATTTAGAAAAATAAGCTTTGTCATTATAAGTTCGTACTATTTGATTATTCTTAGTTCTAGTCAAATAAGTATTTCTTTCTTCTTTAGTTAGATTATAAAATTCAAATTCTTGATAATCATAATATCCCGCACCATATTTAAAACCACAAATAACCATATCTATAAAGATAACAATAGTTAATTTGTGAGATTTCTTAGCTACTTTTTTGGCTACTTTAATCATATTTTTCGTATCTAATCTTTTAATAGCTCTTAAGATATATTTTAATTTACTCATAAACATCACAATATAATTTTAACATAAAGAATTAACTAAATAAAGTTTCCATTACTTTAACGATAAAATTTACTCCTTCATTTAAGATGCTAGATATAGTATCACTAATAGTATAACCTAAGGATGAATATTTATTTTCATAGTTTTTATGGTCATATTCTAGATAATCTTTAATATCTACTGGTTTACCTTCAGAAATATCTTTTTCAAATTCTTGGATTGCTTCTTTAGTTAATTTAGAATCACTGGATAGTTTATTTTCATAATAACCTGTTTGGCCAGAAAAATATAATAAACCAAAGATAAATATTAGTAAGTATAATAAATAGATAAATTTATTTTTCTTTTTAGGCGTTTCCATTATATTCCTCCTATGATAGATTCTATGGCATAGGCAAAGGCATCAATACTATTTTGTACTTCCTCTATAGTGTTTTTAGGGCCTCCTACTTCAATTAGAATAACATTTTCATTAAAATGTTGATTGTATCTGCTTCTTTTGCCATAAAAAGGTTCTCGCATAAGACCTTCATAGTTTTCTTTTAAATAATTATTTAGTTTTAACATAAGAGATTCATTCTTTTCATAGTTTTCATGATTCATACCAATAACAAACATCATTTTGGCATAGGGTTTATCATTAATTAAAACAGTGGATGCACTACTATCACGATGAAGATCAATAAAGTATTTAATACTTGGATATTTTTCATGAATTCTTTCAAGCCATAACATACTAGCATTATAAGATTCACTATATTTCCAATTATGTTCTTTTAAAACTTTAACTATATTTTCATCTTCTACAATAGCTTCAATGTTTAAATTAGATAATTTCTTTTTTAAAATATTAGCAGCCATATAAACAGTGGGCGTTATATTATATTCTTTTAAGGTAGAGGCATCATATTCTTCAGTTTGATGAGTATTATAAATATATATTAATGGTTTTGGGTCTTCTTTAATAGTTAGTTCTTCTTTTGGTTTAGTAGTTTTTTCTGATGAAGATAGTTTTAATAAGTTAGGACTTTTTAAATCAATATTAGATATTATTGATAAACTATTGGTGCTTAAAGATATTAATCTTTGAGCACTTTCTTTAGTTATATGTATACTTTTAATTATAGTAGTTAAGAATAAACCTATAATAAATAGAACTATTAATAGTAGTAATTTATTTCTTTTTTGATAGCGATGGTACGCTATAAAACGTCTTTTCATATTATCACCTCTAAATAATATAATTCTTTAAAGGTAAAAATAATGTCAAAAAAAGACTATATATTTTTATTTATATAGTCTTTGATATAATCTATTACTTCAGATGTTTTTAGTTCGATTACTTCATCGTTATTACGGGCTTTAAATTCAACTATTCCATCAGTTATTTTTCTTCCAACAGTTATTCTTATTGGAATACCAATTAATTCTAAATCATTAAACTTAACGCCTGGTCTTTCTTCACGATCATCTAATAAAGTATCAATACCTTGTTTATTTAATTCATCATATAATTTGTTAGCATAATTCATACATGATTCATCATTAGTATTTAAGGCTGCTATTGCTACTTTATATGGAGCGATTGAAAGTGGGAAGATAATTCCTTTTTCATCATTATTTTGTTCAATTACAGATGCTAAGATTCTTCCAGGCCCGATACCATAGCATCCCATTACTACCGGAATTGATTCATTGTTTTCATTTAAGTAAGTTAAACCTAATTTTTCAGCATACTTAGTTCCTAGTTTAAAGGTATTACCTACTTCAATTCCCTTTTTAAAGTAAAGTCTTCCACCACATACAGGACAAATATCATCTTCTTTAACATTTACGATATCAGCACATAAATCATAGCTAAAATCCTTTAAGTTACAATTTAGATAATGATATCCTTCAACGTTAGCACCTACTACAAAATTAGACATATATTTTAATTCTTCATCAATGATGATTTTAGCACCAGAAAGTTTTATTGGACCAGTATATCCTGGAACTGCATTACTTTTAGCAATTAGTTCATCATTTGCAAAGTTTACTTCAGAAGCACCTAACAATTTGCATACTTTGTTTTCGTTAAGTTCACGATCGCCTCTTACGAAGAAGATAACTAATTCATCATTAACATTCATAAGTAGGGCTTTAACACTCTTTTTAATATCAACATTTAAGTATTCACATACATCTTCAATAGTTTCTTTATGAGGAGTTTCTATTAGTTGTAATTCTTTGGCATCTTCATTTTGATCAACTATTTTACGAGTTGCTACTTCTAAGTTAGAAGAATAATCACAGTTTTCACAAAGAACTAGTAAATCTTCTCCTAAATCAGTTACAGCTTGGAATTCTTCAGATAAAGAACCACCCATCGCTCCAGTATCAGCACGTACGATTACATAGTCTAAATGACATCTATCAAAAATTCTTTTATAAGCATCAAACATTACTTTGTAAGATGCATCTAAACCTTCTTCATCTTTATCAAAGGAATAAGCATCTTTCATAAAGAATTCTCTTACTCTAACAAGACCAAAACGAGGACGAGCTTCATCACGGAATTTTGGTGCATCTTGATAAATAGTAAATGGTAAGTCTTTATAACTTCTAACCATATTTTTTGCTGCAATAGTAAATAATTCTTCATGGGTTGGACCTAGAACGTATGGTTTTTCATAACGATCTTTTAAATGGAACATAGATGAACCAAATGCTGCTACTCTTCCACAGGTTTCATAAACTTCTTCAGGAATCATACTTGGCATTAATAGTTCTTGAGCACCTGATGCATCCATTTCTTCTTTAATTATTTTTTTAATATTGTCTAAAGTTTTTAAACCTAAAGGTAAAAACATATAAATACCAGAAGATACTTTTTTTATCATACCAGAACGAACTAATAAATTGCCTGATACACTATCTTCATCTTTAGCATTTTCTCTTAGGGTATAAAAATAACTTTTACTTAATTTCATAAATAACACCTCTTAAGTCCTTTTTATTATAACAATAAGTATGGTTTTCTTCAAGATATTAAAAAATCTGCATAAGCAGATTAATTTATTATTTTTTGTTCTAGAAATAAATCAATATTATATTCTTTTTTTACTTCGGTAATAATTAGTTTTATTAAGTTAACTATATCTTCTCCGGTAGCATTACCTATATTAATAATAAAGTTAGCATGTTTTTCACTAATTTGAGCCCCACCTATTTGTTTTCCTTTAAGACCTAAGTCTTCAATTAGTTTTCCAGCAAATAAGCCTTCAGGGTTTCTAAAAACCGATCCAGCTGAGGGATAGTTTAAAGGCTGAGACGCTGTTCTTCTTTCTAAACGATCTTTTACTATGGCAAGAGATTCTTCTTTATTTCCTTTACTTAGTTTTAATTTTGCTTTTAAAATAATTAAATCTTTCTTTTGAAGAGATGTCTCACGATATGAGAAAAAGATATCATTTTTCTTTAATATTTTTACTTTGTCATTTTCTAAAACTTCTATTTCTTCTATATAATTAGATATTTCATCTTTATAAGCACCAGCATTACCATAAATGGATGCACCAATAGTACCAGGAATCCCACTAGCCCATTCTAGTCCGGTTAAATTATGTTCAATAGATTCCATAGCAAGTTTATTAATCATGTAAGATGAACCAACAGTTAGATATTCTCCATCTATTTCTAAATCATAAAATAATGGTTTAATAACTATTCCATTATATTGTGAAGGCAAAATAATATTAGAACCATTTCCTATTATTAAATATTTTGTATTTTCTTTTTTTAAATAATTAATTAGTTTGGTTAGTTTAATTACATCCGATACTTCAATATAATAATTACATATTGAATGAACTTTATAAGTATTATTATTTACTAAATCAAAATCTTTTGTAACTTTTCCATATTCTTCTATAGACATACTATCACCTAACTTAATTATATGACAAAATTTAAAAAATTAGGAGTATTTATCCTAATTTTTATATATTAAACTGTGAATTGTATAATTTATAGTAGAAACCTTTTTTCTTTAGTAATTCTTTATGAGTACCTTGTTCTACGATATTACCATTATCTATTACTAAGATTAAATCAGCATTTTTAATGGTTATTAATCTATGAGCAATAATAAATGAAGTTCTTCCTTCGGTTAGTTTATCCATTGCTTTTTGAACTAATTCTTCGGTTCTTGTATCTACATTAGAAGTTGCTTCATCTAGAATTAAGAATGGTGCATCTTCAATCATACCTCTAGCAATAGTTATTAACTGTTTTTGACCGGAAGAAATTGATTCGTTATCACTAACTGAAGCATCTAAACCATTAGGAAGTGTTTTAATAAAGTGATCTAATCCAAGAGTTTTACATACGCTCCATATTTCAGCATCAGAAGCATCTTGCTTGTTAAATCTAATGTTATCCCCGATGGTACCATCAAATAACCAAGTATCTTGTAAAACCATACAGAATAAGTCATGAATATTTTCACGAGATAACTCTTTAGTTGATATACCATCAATTAGAATATCGCCTTCGTTAATTTCATAAAATTTCATAAGTAAGTTAACCATAGTAGTTTTACCGGCTCCAGTTGGACCAACTAGGGCGATTTTTTGGCCACTTTTTACTTTAGCACTAAAATCATTAATGATAGTCTTGCCAGGATCATAACCAAATTTAACATTTTTAAATTCAATATTACCTTTTACTTTAGATTTATCAAGATGTTTACGAATATCTTCTTGTTTGTCCATTTCTTTTTCGTCTAGAAAGTCAAATACTCTTTCGGCTGCAGCTGTTGTGCTTTGAAGTGCAGTCATACTTTGAGCGATTTGAGATAGTGGTCTTGTAAACATTCTAACATAAATCATAAAGGCAACTATAACACCAAAGGTTATTTTATTATTTATTACAAGTAAAGCCCCTACTACACAGATTGCTACATAACTTAAGTTACCTACAAATCCCATTAATGGTTGCATAATACCACTTAAGAATTGGCTCTTACGGCTACTATCAAATAATTTTTCATTTAATTTATCAAATTCTTTATTAGTTTCTTTAATACCATTATTATATATTACAACATTATGACCTGAATAGATTTCTTCAATATAACCATTTAAATCTCCTAGTTGTTCTTGGCGTTTAATAAAGTATTTTTGAGATTTACTTAAAATCATAAACATAAAGATAAAACCTATAAAACTAGATATAATTCCAGTAAAAGCCATGATGTAATTGGTTATGAACATCATTACAACAGATCCTAGAAAAATGGTTAAATTAGCTACTAATGATGATAAGTTTTGACTTAGATTCATACTCATTGTATCGACATCATTAGTTACCCTTGATAAGATATCTCCGGTTTCATGTGAATCAAAATATTTAAGTGGTAAAGTGTTTATCTTATCATTTATTTTCTTTCTCATATCGTAACCATAGTTATTAGATGCTAGAGCCATTAAGATTTGTTCATAATAACTACAAATAGCTGATATGATATATAAAATAGCTAGTATTAATGACATGTTCTTTATAGCTTTCATATTCATTTCTGGTTTGATTAAATTATAAATATTTTTTGGCATTCTATCTAATATAGATAAAGTTTTAGAGGAATCTTTATTTTGACTCATTTCTTTTAAAGTATTAATAAATGCTATTTGATCTTCTTTTGATAAGGTAACATTATTAATAGTTACATTACTAACTGAGGAAGCTAGTTCTTCTTCTGATAAGTTAAAAATAATATTTAATTCTTCTGGGGTTACTTTATATGGTAAATCTTCAGGAATTTCTTTATTATTATTATAATTTATTAAAGTATTCGTTAATACCTTGGTAGTTATATGTTCTAGTACTTTAGAATTAGGTTTTAATCCTTCAGTTATATAATCACTTATAACAGATAATCTGTTAGGAGCGATTAAGGAAAGAATAGAACTTGTCATGGCTAAAATTAAACTTATGATAATTAGTTTTTGATATTTTTTCAGACTTTTTAGTAGCTTAATAGCTGACCCTTTAAAGTCTTTTGATTTTTCGATTTTTTGCATTCTAGGCATTTTTAAGTTCCTCCTCACTAAGCTGAGATAAGGCTATTTCTTTGTAGACTTTGCATTTTTTTAGAAGCTCTTTATGAGTTCCTATGCCAACACACTCTCCTTTATCTAAAACGATTATTTTATCAGCGTTCATAATTGTACCAATACGTTGGGCTACTATTAAAGATGTAGCATTTTTAGCAAATTTTTTAATTTCTTTACGAAGGGCTGCTTCGGTAGCATAATCTAAAGCAGAAAAAGTATCATCAAAGATATATATTTCTGAATTACGTGCGATAGCTCTAGCGACACTTAATCTTTGTTTTTGACCACCAGATACATTAGTTCCACCTCTTGCGATATGGCTATTAATACCTTTATTCATCTTTTCAACAAAGTCTAATGCTTGAGCAATTTTTAAAGCTTTTCTTACATCTTCTTCACTATGATGTTTTTCATATGATTCACCAAATAAAACGTTATCTTTTACGGAGCCGGTAAACATAAAGGCTTTTTGGGGAATGTAACCAATGATATTATGAAGAGTTTCTAGTTTATAGTCTTTGACATTGATTCCATCAACTAATATTTCCCCTTCAGTTGCATCATAAAATCTTGGTATTAAATTAATTAAAGTTGATTTTCCAGAACCTGTAGATCCTATAAAAGCAATAGTTTCGCCTTTTTTAGCTTCAAAGGAAATATCTTTTAAAACATATTCATCTGCATCTGGATATTTAAAGCTTACATTATTAAATTTAATTGTTCCTACTTCTTCTTTAGAAGTTATTTTTCCATCTTTAATTGATATTTCACTATCTAATACTTCATTTATACGATTAGCAGATACTTGTGCTCTTGGTAAAATCATAAAAATCATAGTTAGCAATAAGAATGACATTATAACTTGGATACCATAACTAGTAAATACTACCATATTACTAAATAAATCTAATCTTTGAGTTAAATCCATATTAATTAATAATAGTGCTCCAATAAAGTATATTCCTAATGTTAAAAAGTGCATGATGCTTCCCATAACAGGATCCATAAGAGCAAAAGTTTTTTGAATTTTAATATGAGTATTGGTTATATCATTGTTAGTTTGTTTAAACTTTTCGCCTTGAAATGCTTCAGCATTAAAGGCTCTAATTACTCTAACACCCATAAGGTTTTCTCGAGTGGCATTATTTAAGTTATCAGTAAATTTTTGAATCTTTTTAAATAATGGATTTACCGTAGTCATAATAAATATATTAGTAATAATTAGGATTAAAACTCCTACTGCTACGATTCCACTTAGGGCAGCACTTTTATTAATAATTTTTGTTATAGCCCATACGGCCATAATAGGTGCTTTAACCATGGCTTGTAAGCCCATGGCAATTAACATTTCAATTTGAGTTACATCATTAGTAGTTCTTGTAATTAAACTACTAGTATGAAATTTTTTCATTTCAGTATTACTTAATTTTTGAACTTTCTTAAATAATCTTGAACGAATATTCATTGAGAAAGTGGCAGATAAGTAAGAAGCAAAGTAGCCAATACAAACAGTAGATATAGCACTTCCTAAGGCACAGGCAAGCATTAATAGACCACTAATTAGAATTTCTTTAATTGTACTTCCTTCTGTTTGAATTAAAACGGTTATTTTGCTCATATATTCTGGTAATCTTAAATCAAGATATACTTGCGCAATAATTAAAACTATACAAGATAATACTAAAAGCACTTCTTTTTTAGTCATATTCTTAAATAGTTTAAACATTATATCACATCCTTATTTAACAACTGTTTACAATTATATCATAATTATTCTATGAAAAAAACTGATAAAAATCAGTTAATTCATTTCTTTTATAGCAGTTACGGCAGCGATGCTTCCATCAGATACAGCTGTAGTTAATTGACGTAAGACTTTTTCTCTAGCATCTCCGGCAACGTAAACGCCTTCTGTTTTAGTATGAACTCCATCAGGAGATATGATATAGCCATTATCAGAAATATCTACTAAATTAGAGAAAACACTATTTTGAGGTGTTTGACCAATAGCAATAAATAATCCATCTAGGGATATTTCTCTATCGTTATTTAGAGTAATACTTTCTAATTTATCTACTCCATTTAAAGAAGTTATTTTAGAATTTAAGATTATTTCTACGTTTTTATTTTTAAGTTCATCTACTACTTTAGCATTTTCTTTAAAATCATCTTTATCGGTTATAAGGTATACTTTACTAGCTAAATCAGTTAAATATAATGCATCTGATAAAGCATGAGATTCACTTCCATTAACAGCTACTATTTTACCTTTATAAAAATGACCATCGCAAGTAGCACAGTAAGATACTCCCTTACCTACTAATTCTTTTTCATTAGGAAGATTTAGTTTTTTATTTAAAGCTCCAGTTGCGATTATAATAGCTTTAGTTTGATAAGTATTTTTATTAGTTACTACTTCTTTTTCATTAGTAATATTTGTAACAGTTTCGTAAACAATTTCAGCACCTAATTCTTTAGCTTGTTCATATACTTTAGTAGCATATTCAAAACCAGAAATATGAGGTAATCCTGGATAATTATCAATCTTATGAGCATTAATTATTTGTCCACCATAAGATTTTGCTTCAATTACTAATACTTTTTTATTAGACCGAAGAGCATAGATAGCAGCTGTAAGTCCAGCAGGGCCTGCTCCAATTATTATAATATCATACATGTTAAGCCTCCAATAATTTAATAATATCTTCTTCCCTTGAAATTGTCTAGTCCTGTCCATTTGCCTTCTCTTGTTAAGGCTTTTAAATCATATAACATAGCAATCTTTCCTTTCTATTTGCAATATTTTGCTTCGTTATTTTCGAACTTAATGCAGATAGTTTCATCAACATCTTCTTTAGTGACTGGATCAATTTGTTTATCTAAATATTTTTTATTATATAAATCTTTAATGGTTATTTCTCCAGTACAATCTTCTTTTAAATAACAATCTTTTGCAGATTCTAAAATTCTACTATTTAGGACTTGATACTCTTTTTCATGATGCTTCTCTAGTGATTTGTAAGCAGCTAAACCAAATAATATAATTAAAACCCCGAGAAAAACATAGATTAAGTTAGTTCTCTTTTTCTCCATAATAATTCTTTATAAATTCCTCTCTATATTCTAAGATATTGTCATTTTTAATAGCTTCTCTTAATTCTTTAGTTAAATTAATAAGATAATAGATATTATGAATTGATAGAAGTCTTGCTCCAAATGTTTCTTCAGCATTTATTAAATGTTTGATATAACTTTTAGTATAGTGTTTACATGCATAACAATTACACTCTGAACTTATAGGTGTAAAATCTTCTTTATATTTAGCATTTTTTAAATTTATTTTGCCATATTTTGTTAGAGCATGTCCATGACGAGCAAGTCTTGTTGGAGATACACAATCAAAGATGTCTACTCCACGGATAACATTTTCTACTATATCAATTGGATCTCCTACGCCCATTAAATATCTTACTTTGTCTTTTGGTAAATATTTACAAGCATATTCAACCATTTGGTATTGAACGTCTTTTGGTTCACCTACGCTAGTTCCACCAATTGAATAACCATCAAAATCCATTTTAACTAATTCTTCTACGCAGTGTTTTCTTAAGTCTTCAAATTCAGCACCTTGGACAATGCCAAATAAGCTTTGTCTTGGATTATTAAAGACATCTTTCCCTCTTTTAGCCCATCTTAAAGTTCTTTCTACTGATTCTTCAACATATTTTCTAGTATGAGGAAAACCAACACATTCATCAAAACTCATCGCAATATCGCTATCTAATTTATTTTGGATTTCAATAGATTTTTCCGGAGTTAGAATTAAACTATCACCATTATATTGATTTTTAAATTTAACTCCTTCTTCAGTGATATCTTTAGGTTTTGCTAAACTAAATACTTGAAATCCCCCACTATCAGTTAATATTGGTCCATCCCAGTTCATAAATTTATGTAAGCCACCAGCATGATCAATTACATCTTCTCCTGGTCTAAGCCATAAGTGATAAGTATTAGCTAGAATTATTCCTGCATCACATTCCTTTAGTTCTTCGGGCGATAAAGTTTTAACTGTAGCTTGGGTTCCAACAGGCATAAACATAGGAGTTTCAAAGATTCCGTAGTTAGTTTTTATTTTTCCAAGTCTAGCTCTAGTGTTTTTTTCTTCTTTTAATAATGTATATTCTATTTTCATGAATATCCTCCTGACAGGTTAATTTTATCAAAAAAGACTAGAATATTCTAGTCCTATCACTAACCTGCTATACGGATTATATCCTTAATAGTTATATATACCATTAAAGCCATTAATAAGAAGAAACCAATGGTATGGAATTTGTTTTCAACTTCAGGGTTTACTTTGCTTCCTTTGATAGCTTCTATTACAACAAATAATATACGTCCACCATCTAAAGCTGAGAATGGTAATACGTTAATTACAGCTAAATTTAAACTTAGGTAAGCTGTTAAATACATAATACTTGAGAATCCTAATTTAGCACTTTCACCAACAATAGTATACATACCTACTGGGCCAGATAAACTTGATAGTCCAAGGCTGCCTGTAAATAGTGAACCAATTATGATAAACATTGTTGAAACAATTGAGCCTAGTTTTACAAAAGCATATTTTATTGAAGCAAAAAATCCGCGATGAACTTCATTATTTACTCCGATACCAAATACTTTTACTTCATTACCTTTTTCATCTTTTTCAGTTTTAGGTACGATGGTATAAGTTTTAGTTGAACCATCAGTTTTCTTTACTTCAAAAGTATAATTATTGTCTTTGTTTTTTAAGTTTAAGACTAAGGTTAATTTATCCCAAGTGTTAACTTTGTGATTATTTACTTTTAAAATACGATCTCCTACTTCAATTCCTGCTTCTGCTACAGGATAACCTTCTGGAGCACTACCAACGATTGGTTTTTGTTCAGGTGCTCCATAAATAAGTCCTTGAAGAAGTAATATTATAAAAGCAGTTATTGTGTTCATTGTAACACCAGCAATTAAGATTAAGAATCTTTCCCATTTAGAACGGTTACACATAAACTGTTCTTTTTTTAATCCTTTAGAGTCTTCATCTACTTCTCCAGCCATAGCGCAAAAGCCACCAATTGGAAAAGCCCTTAGCGAATACTCAGTTGGGTCATTATGTTTCTTTCTTTTGAAAGAAAAGATTTTAGGTCCCATACCTAAAGCAAATTCATGGACATAAACGCCAATTTTTTTAGCCGCGATGAAATGTCCAAACTCATGCACAAATATTAAAATACTTAGCATTAATATTAATATTATTATTGTCATTTTTTAATCCCTTTCTATAAATATCTAAGCAAAACCATAAAAATTATGGAAGCAAAGATTGCACTATCTAATCTATCTAAAACTCCGCCATGTCCAGGTATTAGATTACTAAAGTCTTTAATGTTATGATTCCTTTTAATAGCACTAAAGAATAAATCTCCAATCTGACCCATTATAGAAATTAATAAAGATATTAAGATTATTAATAAAACATTATTATTACTAATTAATGTAGTATAGAAGATAGTCATTAAGACAGTTCCCATAAGTGAACCTACTATACATCCTTCAATAGTCTTTTTAGGACTTATAGAAGTAAATTTATGTTTACCAATTAAAGATCCTCCTATGTAAGCAAATGTATCAGTAAAGATAGTATTTAAAATAATATATAAGAAATATTTTAAATCTAAATCTCTTATTATGATAAAGAAATTTAATCCTAAACCAACTAATAATACTAAGCTATATAATTTAAAGGCATCATCTGTTGTATATTTATTTTTAGTTTGATAGATAATTGCTGGTAAAAGAATTAATAATAGTGATAATCCTAATACGCGATAATCTAAACCATTGATAATATTTTTAGAATCAAAGTTACTATATACGATAGTTATCATACCAATAAAACTTAATAATTTTACTATCAGAGGATAATTATGAAGTTTAATTATTTCTCTGAAAGCAAAAATACTTATTAAACCAATGCCTAAGGCAAATGGTATTTTGCCTAAGATTATAAGTGGTGCGGCAATTAAAATCATAATAGCTGCACTGATTGTTCTTTTTTTCATTAATTACCTCCAAATCTACGATGACGATTATTATACTCTTCTAAGGCTTTATCAAATTCAGCATTATCAAAATCTGGAAAATAAGTACTTGGAAAGTAAAATTCTGCATAAGATGATTGCCATAACATAAAGTTAGATAGTCTCATTTCACCACTAGTACGAATTACAAAGTCTAAATCTGGTAAATCTTGGTATAGTGATTTACTAAAATTTTCTTCATTAAGTTCTTTCCCTTCAGCTACTATTTTTTTTGCAGCATCAACTATTTCAGCACGTCCGCCATAATTTAAGCAGATATTGAGTATGCCTCCGGTATTATCTTTAGTCATTTTTTGAACATTTTGAATAACTTTATATATGCGATTTGATAAAGGCTCTTTTCGACCTGAGAAAATAATCTTCATATTTTTCTCATCTAATTCTTCAGCCCGTTCAGTAAAAAACTTTACGATTAAGCCCATTAAGTAACTTACTTCTTCATTACTACGGTTAAAGTTTTCCGTTGAAAAAGCATAAATACTTAAATATTTTACACCTTTTGAAAATACATAAGATGCAAGATCTATGATACGATTGGCTCCAGCAAGGTGTCCTTCAATAGTTTTCTTACCTTTTTCTTTAGCCCATCTACGATTACCATCCATGATTATTCCAACATGGTTAGGTATTTTTTCTATTTCCATTTTAAACACCCTATTACAATTATATACTTTATTTTAGATAAATACAAATAAAAACCTGAATATTTATTCAGGTTTGTCAGTTATAATTTTAGCAAGACCACGATATGGAAGAGTTGCACATGTTTTACGAGATTCTTGTTTGCAAATTTCATCGAAAGCTAAAGCTTCTCCCATTAGTTCATGATCATATTCTTTTTCATAAATCATATTATTAAAGTTATCTATGAAGATATTTGCTTCTTCTAAAGTCATACCAATAATCTTTTTAACCATAATTGAGGTTGAAGCAGTACTTATTGCACAAGCTTCTCCATCAAAATATGCATCGACAATTTTATTATCTTCTATTTTAACATAGATATTTATGTTATCTATACAGGATACATTATTAGCATTAGCATGCGCAAATCCATCTTCTTTTGTCTCTTTATGAAAAGGATTTGAATAGTTATCTAAGATAATTTCTCTTTTTAATTCTTGATCCATTAAATCATCTCTTTCATTATTTTATCTTTATTAGATAGTAATTCAACTAAATCATCAATTTCTTCAGTTGTATTATAAAAATATAAACTTACTCTAATAGTATTTTTTACTCCAATAGAGTTCTTTAAGATTTTAGCACAATGATTACCAGCTCTTACGCAAATATTATATTTATTTAGGAAAAAAGCTACATCTTGACTAAAGATCCCTTCAACATTGAAAGCTACAATACCTGAATCTGCTTCTTCATTTACAATTTGAATATATGGTAATTTAGTTAATTTATCAATTAAATATGATTTTAATTTTTGCTCATGAATAGTTATATTATCCATACCAATAGATTCTAAATAATCTATAGCTGCTCCAAGGCCGATAACTCCAGCGATATTTGGAGTTCCCGCTTCTAATCTTTGAGGTAAATCTTTTAAATAGATTTCATTTGGATTATCAAATGATTCATTCATGCCTCCTCCAAGAGATAGAGGCTCTAGTGATTCTAATAATTCTTTTTTACCATAAAGTACTCCTACTCCGGTTGGGCCACACATTTTATGAGATGAAAAGGCTAAAAAATCAACATCTAAATCTTTGACGTCTGTCTTACGATGTGGAACACTTTGCGCTCCATCGCAAACTACAAAGATGTTATTTTGATGAGCATATTCACATATTTCTTTAATTGGTCTTACATCTCCTACTACATTAGTAATTTCAGCAAGAGCGATTATTTTAGTCTTAGGGGTTATAACACTTTTAACCGCATCTAACGTAATATGTAGGTTAGCATCTAAAGGTACATATTTTATAATAGCATTATGTTTATTTGCTAGTCTAAACCAAGGGAGAACATTACTGGCATGTTCAGCATTAGATATGATTATTTCATCGCCAGCTTCAAGTAAATTATCAAAAAAACCAGTAGCAATCATATTTAAACTTTCAGTTGCCCCTGATGTAAAAACTACTTCTTCAGGTTCAGCATTAATAAATCTAGCTACTTTTACTCTTGCTTCTTCATAATTAACATCTACTTTATAACTAATTGAATAGTCTCCACGATGAGCATTTGCACTATAATTTTGATAATAATCATCCATAGTATCGATTACACTTTGAGGTTTAAAAGTCGTTGCTCCATTATCTAAATAAATTATATCTTGTTTTAACATAGGAAAATCGTCTCTATGCATAGTTTCACCTCCTAATTTAATATTTCACTTATTTTAGTTTTAATTTCATTATT
>CACXGV010000064.1 GCA_902767375.1 uncultured Erysipelotrichaceae bacterium | reverse complement strand
AGAGGGATTTCGGAATGAAAAAGTATTTGCTAAGTGTTTTAGTAGCATTCGTAAGTTTTTTAGGGCTTACAATCGGAGTTTCTGCTGCTAATCCACCAGAGACATTCAAAACTAAAGAAGTTATTGAGATAACTGATTATGTTCCTGGTATTATTTCTTATTACAAGCCAATTGATGGTGGTTTAGAAGTATTTTGTGAGGACTCCGGACTTACATATGTAACAGGGATTACATATAAATTGAAAGGACAAGTACATGATGGATATATTTATATCTTTGAACATCGTCCAAATACTGGAAATACGTACAAAGATTATTATATTCAAGGTGTTGCTATTTGGTGGTTTAAAGACTATTTAAATGGTAATAATGTAAATATTCCTAAAGCTAAAAAGGATTATATTACAAATCATCGTACTACTGATGAAGTTTGCAGACTAATTTATGAATTAGTTGAGGGAGCTAAGGCTTATAAGCAAACTAAAGGATCAATTTCATTTGATTCATCAAGTGTTACTTGGACTGAAAGTGGAGACAATTATGTTTCTAGTAAGATTACAGTAACAGGTAAAGCTTTAACTGGTGGAACAATTTCACTTGTTAATGCACCTAGTGGAAGTAAAATGATTAACAGTACTATTGATAAGACTGGTAATGGTACTTTCCAAGTACAAGTACCTAAAAGTTCAATTACTTTAGGTCAAACATATAATTTCTCAGTTAAAGCAACTGGAAAATATGTTATTAAAAGAATGTATGATTATTATTTAGAAAAGAATCCAGCAAATGAACATGAATATCAACAAGTTATTTATGGTAAAGTATTTACTACAACTTATAATGTTAATGCTTCAAAGGATATGTCTTTAACAAAAAATAGTAATAAATTAGTTATTACTAAAATTGATAAAGAAACAAATAAACCACTTGCTGGAGCAAGTTTAACATTATATAAAGGTAATTGTGCAAGTACAACATGTACAGATAAATATTCTTCATGGACTAGTACAACAAATGCTAAAGAATTTACTAACATTCCTGTTGGTTATTATACTTTAGTTGAAACTGCTGCTCCAAATGGATATTTAGTAGCTAATAAAGAAGTAGTTCATATTACTTCATTAAATGGTACTTATACAATTAATATGTATGATGCTAAAGCTCATAATAAATTAGTTATTTATAAAGAAGATCAAAATGGTACAGCTGTTAAAAATGCCGGTTTAACTTTATATAAAGGAAACTGTGTTAATACAACATGTACAGATAAATATTCTTCATGGACTACTAATGGTAGTGCTAAAGAATTTGCTGATATAGCTGTTGGAGTTTATACATTAGTTGAAACTACAACTCCTGCTGGTTATAGAACAGCTGCTAAGATGTTAATAAATATTGCTTCAAACAACAAAACTTATACATATAAAATGATCGATACAAAAGATCAAGCAATTAGAATTAGTAAAACTGATGTTACTGGTGATAAAGAAGTACCAGGTGCTACATTAGTTTTAAGAGATGCAAGTAATAAAATTGTTGAAACTTGGACAAGTACAAGTACTCCACATTATATTACACTTGCACCTGGAGAATATTTCTTAAGAGAAACTATTGCTCCAGCTGGATACGTTTTAAGTGATGAAACTATTAACTTTAAAGTAGATGCAAATTATGCTTTATATGAAAAACATAATAATGCATGGGTTAAAGTTGATTATATTAAAATGATTAACGAAAGCGAACATAATGTAAGAATTAGTAAAACTGATGTAACAGGTACTAAAGAAATTCCTGGGGCTAAATTAGTTCTTAAAGATAGTAATAATGTTGTAGTATCAACTTGGGTAAGTACAAGTGCTCCTCATTATGAAACTTTAAAATCAGGAGTTTATACTTTAACTGAAACTGTTGCACCACAAGGATATATTTTAAGTAAGACATCTATTACATTTAAAGTAGATACCTTAGGAAATGTATTCCAAAAAGCATCTAACGGAACTTGGGTTAAAGTTGATTATATTAAAATGATTAACGAAACTAAAGAATCTGTTATTGTTAGTAAATTAGATTCTGAAACAAATGAATATGTTTCAGGAGCTGTTTTACAAATAAAGAATGAAAAAGGGGAAATTGTTGCTACATGGACTACTACTAAAGAATCACACTATGTTTCTTTAGATGAGGGTACTTATGTGTTATCAGAAGTTAGTGCTCCACAAGGATACAATTTAAATAATAAACCAATTTACTTTAGAGTAGATGGTGATGGAAATGTATACTTAGTAGACTCTAAAGGTGATTATACTGTTAAAGTAAACGGAGTTATTATGTATAATGAACCTGAACAAATAATTGTTCCTGCAACAGGTTTATCTAGCACATTAACATATGCATTAGGTACTTTAGTTCTTGGATTTGGTGCAATAATGTTATATAGAAATGAAAAACAATGCTAAAATAACAATAAGTGTTCTAGTAATATTTATTGGAATATGTATATTATCCAGTACTTATTTTAATACAAAAAAACATGAAGTATTTGATGATATGAATAAATTATATTATGAACAAATTGTTAAATTAGATACTGATGTAGAAGAAATAGAAACACCAGATGTAGTAGATGATCCGGTAATTATTGATGAACCTATAATTGAAGTTGATACTCCAATTATAGATACTCCAGTAGTTAAAGAAGAACCTACTACTAAACCAACTACAACAATTAGTTATAGTTATATTGGATATTTAAAAATACCTAAAATTAACTTAGAACATGGATTTCTTGATAAGAATTCTAAGTATAATGTAGTTAGCAGAAATATCTTAGTGCATGCTTCTTCAGATTATCCAGATGTTAAAAATGGTAATTTGATCTTAGCTTCTCACTCAGGTACAAGTTCTATTTCATATTTTAAAAATCTATATAAGTTATCTATTAATGATGATGTTTATGTAAATTATAAGAATAAAGAATATCATTATAAAATCACAAAGATTTATAAAGATAAAAAAGATGGTCAAGTAGCAGTTAGAAGAGATTATAATAAAACAACTCTAACACTAATTACTTGTACTAAAAATGATAAAACAACACAAACAGTTTATATTTGTGAATTAGTTTAAAAAGGATAAAAAGGGGAAAGAGGTGAATGAATTATGGTAGAGATGTCTCTATTAGAAAGAATAGGATTAGTTTTTAGTCTTATCTTTTCATCACCTCTTTTTTTGATACTTATTTTAGGAATAGCAATAATGCTTGTCGATGCTTTTGTAATATCAAAAAAGAGTAGAACAACAAAAATAGCTTATATTATTATATCTATTATAAGTATTTTAATATTACTTCATAACTATTATGATTCATTCTTCAGTGTTTTAGATACCATAGCTAAGAATATAGTAACTATTATATATTTCCCAAGTGTACTTGAATATATAATTATCTTAATTGTTAGTTTAATAATTATATTAATTAGTTCTTTAAGTAAAAAGACTAATAAAGTAGTTAAGTTTATTAATTTATCTGTATTTGCAGTTAATATGGTATTATTCTTCTTAATCTTAGATGAAATTAGTAATAATAATATTGATTTAGCAAACAAAGTTAGCGTATATACTAATCAAAATCTTATGGCTTTATTTGAGTCATCAGTAATTATATTTAGTATTTGGATTATTGGTTTAATACTTTATAAACTTATTAATAAACTATCACATAAGAAAGAAGTTATTGTAGAAGAAGAAAATACTTTTAAAGAAGAAGATGTTAATCCATTCTATGGAGAAGCAGAACTTCCTAAAACTATTGAAGAACTTAGAAAAGAGGAATTAATACCTCCTCCTCAGATTGAATATGTAGTAGTAGAGAAGAAAAAAGATAATGAAATGTTTACTCTAGATGAGTATAGGGCACTTAAGAAAGTGTTAGAAAGTATTAAAGAACAAAATTAAAAAATGACTATTTTAGTCATTTTTTTCTTCATTATCTTCAACAATTAATTTAGCATGAACAACAAGTCTTTGATCATGACCATTTGAACAAGTTGATAAGGTTAAGATTTTATCATTGGCGGTTACTTCTTCATTAAAATCATATATACTTCTTTCTGTAATCATTTTAATAAAATCTAGGTAAGAACTATCAGATGGGAAATTAACTTGTAAGTAATCAGTAGTTACTGGTACTTTATATATAGAGAAGATTTGAAATCTCATATTTTGTTTAACGGTATTGAAAGTAATAATTTGGTTATTACTTTTTTTATACCAAGAACTATTTAAAGCATATCTTAGAGTTCCAAACATTTTTTGATTGGCTAAATTGTGCCCATAAATAATAGTATTTTTACTTAGATTATTAGAATCATTACGATAATCCATAAATATCCAACCATGACGGTTTTTATTCTTAAAATAATCTCTTTTTAAATAATAATCATTATCTTCAGCTTGAACAACAGGGTAGTTAATGTTAGTATTATTGACAGTTATCCATCCAATCGTATCATCATTAATCTCTTTAAGTTCTTCAAAAACCATTTTATATTTAATATCATAAATACTTGTTGTAGTAGTATTGATAATTTTTAAATC
This sequence comes from uncultured Erysipelotrichaceae bacterium, assembly GCA_902767375.1. Classification (GTDB taxonomy): domain Bacteria; phylum Bacillota_I; class Bacilli_A; order RF39; family UBA660; genus CAG-533. Next base: position 1,446 of record CACXGV010000064.1, on the reverse strand, counting down.
ATCATTATTGGGAGTAATATATTCAAAAGGGGTGGTAGTTACTTCTGGTTCAACCTTAGGTATTTCAAAGTTCATAATTTCTTCTAATTTTTTCTCAATTTCAGTACTTTTTTCTGTATCTTTTTGGTTGTTATATAAGTTTATACCCATCATAAGTAAAACAGTTAATATGATACCTATAAGAGCTATTTTAACAGTATTTAGATTTATTTGTTTAAACATATTATTCTTTTTATATTCTTCAGAATAATCTATTTTAAAATCTATTTCTAATTCTTTTAAGATTCTTTCATTTTTACTTTTATATGTACTTATTGGTTTAATAATACTTTTTAAATCAATACTTTTTTCATCAAAAATAATTCTAATATTCGTTTTATTTTGATTTATAAGTTCATTCATTATAAACAAGAATATTTTTTCGTCAAAATAAGTAAATTCAATTTGTTTTAAGTATTTATTTATCTTTATAAATGATAAGAAATCATTTGTATCAGCATTTTCAAATTTATTATTAATAATAATAGTTTTTTTATAATAAATATCACTATATGTTGAAAGATTATTACTATCCATAAAATTACTTACAAATAATATTTCACTTCTAATAGTAACATCAATAGTATTATTAACATCCAATCTTTCTAGTAAGTATTTTTGAATATCATATATATTTATTTTTGTTAAGTTATTGTTTTCTAGTATTTTTAAGAACATTTCATATGTAATAACTTTATCTGGCTTTATATATAATTCTTTGATACTAGGAATATTTTTAATAACATCTAAAGCAGGTAGTATAACATTATAATCTTTAATTGTTACTTTATTTACTTCTTGTTTTAAGATTATAACATTTAAAAAGGAAGATACTAATTCAAGATTCTCTTCAATATATTCAGTACTAAAATAGATTTCTTTAGTATTAATTATATTGGTATTATTTAAATCTTCTTCTTTAGGATCTTTTTTATATATACCAACTGAAAGATTGTTTTTATTTATTTTAAATACTATCTTATTCATATATTAATAATAACATATATATTAAAAAAACGCATTACTTATTTTTTTGATAGACAGTAGAAGATGCTATTGGAGTGTGTCACTGAATAATCCAAATATAGAGTTTAAAAAGGGGACTTATGTTTTGACTAAGAGTATGGATATTGGTGAGATTACATCTTTGGTTGGGACGCCAGTTTATGTAAATGATGTTAAAGTATGTGAAGGTAGTGCTACAATCAAAGAAGCATAATTGTACTTTACACCAAAAAGTGTCAAATGGCACTTTTTTTTATTTTGTTTAATTTTAATAGTTGAATTTTAATCCTTGTTATTGTAATATAATGGTAGACGGTGGCATGATGTGGAAGAAAGTGGGGGATTAAAATGTTAATGGGAGAATTTCATCATAATATTGATGATAAGGGTAGACTAATTATT
>CACXGV010000063.1 GCA_902767375.1 uncultured Erysipelotrichaceae bacterium | reverse complement strand
CGGAGCAGCCGGTGCTTTACACGGGGCACTATCATCTGGCATTCTTGCTAGTACTTATACATCAAGTCAAGGTCTTCTTTTAATGATACCTAATATGTATAAAATTGCTGGTGAGTGTTTACCAGGAGTTATTCATGTAGCGGCTAGATCTCTTGCTAGTCATGCTTTAAGTATTTTTGGAGATCATCAAGATATTTATGCTACAAGGCAGACTGGTTTTTGTATGCTTGCATCAACTAATGTTCAAGATGCTCAAGCTCTTGCTTTGATAGCTCATTTATCAGCTATAGAAGGAAGTCTTCCATTTTTACATTTCTTTGATGGCTTTAGAACTAGCCATGAATATAATCAAATAGAAGTAATTGATAAAGAAATTATAAAAAAATTAGTTAATTATAAAAAGATTGAAGAATTTAGATCTAGAGCGCTTAATTCTAATAAAGCAATTACTAAAGGAACTAATCAAAATGAAGATATTTATTTTCAATCTGTAGAAGCTAGAAATACAGACTATTTAAAAATGCCAGATATTGTAAATAAGTATATGCAAAAACTTAATAAGGAAATTGGCACAGATTATAAACCATTTAATTATTATGGATATCAAAAGGCTAAGTATGTTATCGTTGCGATGGGTTCTGTTTGTGATGCAGTTAAACAAGTTGTAACACTTCCGCAAAATAATTTATTTGGTTTAGTAGAAGTTCATTTATATAGACCATTTAGTAAGGAATATTTATTAAAAGTTTTACCAAAGTCCGTTAAAAGAATTGCAGTTTTAGATCGTACTAAAGAACAAGGAAGTGCAGGAGAACCATTATACTTAGATGTATTATCTGCTTTACATGATCAAAAAATTGATATCTATGGTGGTAGATTTGGTTTATCTAGTAAAAATACAACTCCATCAGATATGTATGATATCTTTATGATGCTTAAAACTAGTCCTAAAAATAATTTTACAGTTGGAATAGTTGATGACGTTACAAATACTTCAATTAAGCATTATGATTTTCATATTGATAATAAATTTCAGGAATTTAAAATATTTGGATTTGGTTCAGATGGAATGGTAAGTGCTAGTAAAAATATTTTAAAAGTTTTAGGAGAAAAGAATTATGTTCAAGGTTATTTTGAATATGATTCAAAAAAGAGTGGGGGAGTTACTATCTCTCACTTAAGATTATCTAAAAAGTTAATTGAAGCACCTTATTATGTTACTGCCCCAGAACTTGTTGTTGTTTCAAAGGATGAATATTTTTATAAATTTGATATGTTAGGAACAATTAAGAATAATGGAACTCTTTTAATTAATACTGTTAGAACTGATAGTGAATTAAATAAATTTTTACCTGATAAAGTAAAAAAAGAACTTAGAAGTAAGAATATTAGAATTTATACAATTAATGCTGAAGAACTAGCAAGAAAAAATAATATTGGTGGCAAGATTAGCTTAATAATGGAGTCAGCTATTCTATATCTATTAAATATCAAAAACTTTCAGGAATTACTTATAAAAGATGTTAGAGAAAGATTTGAAACTAAGGGTGAAGATATTGTTAATGCTAATATAAATTGTATTAATGAATTCAAGGAATACTTAAAAGAATTAGTAGTAGATAATGAAGAAGGAGTAGTAATTCCTCCATCAAAGAATTTTAGTGAAATTATTAATTCAAGAAAAGGAAATGATTTAAAGGTTAGTGATTTAGTTAAATATAAAGATGGAATATTCCCAGGAGAATGGAGTAAACTTGAAAAGAGAAAGATGAGTTCTTTGGTACCTAAATGGGATAAAGAAAAATGTATAGAGTGTGGTTTTTGTGCTTTATATTGTCCACATGCTGTTGTTAGACCTTTTGTAGTTGAGAATGATGATAAATATGCTGAGTTTGGAAAAGATACAATGGATAAGAAAACTAAGTATATTATTTCTGTTAGTGAAGCAGATTGTACAGGGTGTGGATTATGTGTTAAAAATTGTCCTAGAGGATGTTTTGAATTTGGTGAATTTGATCCTCAAAAGCAAGAGATGGCAGATGATTTATTTAGTAATTATCATCATGATATTAAAGAAGTTAATACTATTAAAGATTTAGAGCTTCGAGATCCATTATTTGAATTTAGTGGAGCTTGTGCTGGATGTGGTGAGACTCCTTATATTAAAATGCTTACTCAAGTTGTAGGGAAAAGATTAGTTGTTTCTAACGCTACAGGTTGTTCAAGTATTTATGGAGCATCTATTCCAAGTACACCTTATAAAGTATCTTGGGGAAATAGTTTATTTGAAGATAATGCTGAGTATGCCTTTGGTATGGTTAATACTTTTGAAAAATTACGTGCTAGAGTTCTTACTGAATTAGAAGAAAATGTTACTGATAAAAAATTACTTAAAAATATTATTAATAATTATAATGATTATGATTATATGTTTGATATTAAGGATGAAATTGAAAAGTATGTTTCAGATGATTTAGTAGAGTATATTCTTCCTAAGAGTGTATGGGCTATTGGTGGAGATGGCTGGGCATATGATATTGGATATGGTGGAATAGATCATGTATTATCAAGTAACAAGAATATAAAGATATTAGTTCTTGATACTGAAGTATATTCAAATACTGGTGGTCAATCAAGTAAATCTACAAGAGTAGGAGCAGTAGCTCAATTTGCTGGTGATGGTAAAAAAACGGCTAAGAAAGATTTATTTAAAATGGCAATGAATTACCCAAATATTTATGTAGCTCAAATATCTTTGGGGGCTAATATGATGCAAGCAATGAATGTGTTTAAAGAAGCTGAAGCGCATGAGGGCCCAGCAATTGTTATTGCTTACGCTCCTTGTATTGAACATGGAATTAAAGGTGGAATGTCTAATTCAATTTCTACGGAAAAACTAGCTGTAGAATCAGGATATGTACTTTTAATGAGGTATAAAGATAATAAATTATTGTTAGATTCTAGAGAACCTAATTTTGAAAAATACGAAGGATTTTTACTTAATGAATCTAGATACAGTGCTTTAAAAATTAAGAATAAAAAAATAGCATCAGAATTATTAAATGAAAATAAAACTAATGCTATTAATAGATATAATTATTATAAAGATTTAGCTAATAAAAATTAAATTAAAAAAAATAGAGACCATCCCCCTGGGTTGGTCTCAAAGAATAAAAAGGGGTTGGCTAGTGTGATACTAGCACCAATTCGCCTTTAAGTGAATTGGTGATTTATATACTAATTGAAAAGG
>CACXGV010000062.1 GCA_902767375.1 uncultured Erysipelotrichaceae bacterium | reverse complement strand
GTTGTATAGTTTTGCAGTAACATCATTACTACTAATACTCCAAGTCCAAGTACTATTAACCAATATCCCCATAAACTCTCTTTCATGCTTTAATCACCCTCTTATGGCCAATTTAGATGGTTTTCTAACCATTTAGCTTGATTAGTTGGGTCTGGATATCTTCCATCTTTAAATGCACTAATATTACGCATTTGACCAGTAACCCATTTTCCATCTATAAAGTATTTCCATTTACTACTTCTTGTTTTAGCCGTTACTGAAGTTTTAGCAAAAGCATCAATAAAGGTACTAGCACATTCTTTACCATCAGCATTACAAGTAAAGCAGTAATTTGCATTTCTACTCTTACTTGAAACAGTAGCAAATCTTGCACTACAAACTGTAAATTCAGCATAACTAAAGTCATCTCTTCTAGTATTTTCTCTAATTATTTGCATATCATCAGCTGATAAATCTAATTCATACTCTAAGAATTCTTCAGTATCATCATTATAAATATCTTTGCCTCTTAATTTTTCAACTGTAAGTTCATTATCATTAGAAGCCTCACCTAAGATAACAGGCTTATAAGGTGTTAAAGTTTTAGTATCATCTAACTCATTTCCTGTAGACTGAACTATTTTCTCCCCTGCTGAAGCTTGAATTAAAGCTTTAGCAGCTAAACCTTTAGCATCAGCCCAGTTAGTTTCTTCACGATTATTAGGTGTTACATCTGAAAGCGCTATTGTACGATAAATATAAACAGGCTGTAAATCTGGAACTGGATCAGGACATGTATCACATACCCTATCAAACTCTCCATAATCATTACAATAGAAACATTCTGTTGAAAGTTGTTTACCTATTGAAGATGAATACTTATTCATTATAGGTTGAACATTATTTTGCCCATTTTTAGAAGTATGACCTAAATTACCAGGTACAAAATAATTTGAATAAGTTCCTTCATAAGCTGTTAATCTAACATTATACACATAACCTACTTTAAGACCATTTTCTATTAATTGAGCTTCACTTTGAAATGACTCATCTACTAATTTATATTGATTACTAGATAATGCTGCATAAGTAGCTTTTTGTGGTCTATAATATACATTTCTTGTACAATCTGCAAAATAATTACTTGTTGTATCAACTGTAAACGTTGATCCATCTGCTCTAGTAATATTTTTCAATGATCTCGAACCACCAGCATTTTTACAAGATGGCACTGTAGATATTCTAGGCCAATATCTAACACTTTTATTAGATATTTCCATATCAACTTCTTCGGTAATTGAATCCATCTTTTCTTTACTAGCATAAATTTTTTGTTTAAATCCAAATTTTAAACTTGGATTTAGATTATAATCCCAAAGATTAACTATATCTCTATGATTTTCACATTCTCTTTTATATGTTTCTAAAGTTTGTCTTTCTGCTTGCGCAACTCTATATTCATATCCACCACTACTACGAGCATCTTTTTCTCTATCAATAGCAGTTAAATAATCTCTTTCCCATTTATCATAATTAGTATGGAAAGCAACATTTATTCTACCATCTATATGTGGTTGTCTAAAACAGTTAGCTCCTGGCTCTTCACTATTAATACATTCTTGTTTATTAAGTTCATTAAATACAAAGAATCTACCACTTTTTGCAATAGTTGTTCCTGGAAAATACATATCATCAACTTCACTTATTAAAAGCATACAATAATTATTTCCAGAACTAACTGGTGCTACATAAGTTCCATTTTTACCAGTTAAAGCAGTAGTTGTATAGGCTGTATCTGTATAACTAGCAATGTTATCTCCATAAACACCATTTAAATTATACATATAAGCGCCTTTTTCTTTAATCTCTAATTGCCTTAAAACCCTATTAATACCCATTTGCCAAATATATGAATGAGTATAATCAGAATAAGCTTCATTAGTACAAATATTACTATTATAAGACTCATTTCCTACTTTATTTAAATTAGTCTTTACAACACTCTTAGTACCACACTCTAATTGAAAATTAACTTTATCATCTTTTAAACAAGCATCACGATAAGCATCTATAGCTGGATTACTTTTTTCGACATCTTCAACATCAACATCTTTACAACATCCTGCTTTTAAATAATCCACTAAAGTTACTTCTCTATAACCAATTAAGTATCTTTTACTTGAGCCAGATCCTTCTGTACGACAAGCAGGAGGCACGGTAGTTTTAACTCTAACACTAACACTTTGAACAGGAACCTCATCCATAACAACTAATCTTTGGGTAGCTACCCCAGCAGCTTTATGTGTACAATCATTTCCATCACATGCATATATTGTAAGCCCATCTCCTGCCGCAGCAAATGGAAAATCTAATCTATAATTAACAGTAACATTAACATCTGTAGCAGAAGTAATTAAACTACTAGTAGTAAGTTTTACTTGTTGAATATTTTCATCAAGTAAATCTTTTCCCCCTCCAATTAAAGTACATCTAAATCTTGAATCACTTACTGAGCATCCAGTAACCCTTAATGATGCATCCATATTACCAAACCCAGTTTTAGAATCCATCATGGCTAAAATATTATTATAACCATTTCCATATGCTTCAAAAGTATAAATACCTTCGGTATGTTCAAAATCTTTACCAGTTTCTTTTAAATTAATTTTAAAGTCTGAAAGGCCTTTAGTTAACCATCTTGTTTGGACATTACGAAGTAAATTTTGACATGATCCTGAATTACAATCAGATAACCCAGCTGCACAAGCACCACCACAATAATAAAGAGCAGCCCTATTCCCTTCTCCAGCAATGCTTCCACCAGAACCATTAATTCTTAAAGTTAAAGCACGCATTGCTTTTCTTGCTGGGAAATAATCTCTCCCAAAAGCTAAATACATACGATATACTCCAACAAATGCTCTTTCATCCGTTCTACTCATATCAGCTGAACAATAGTAATTAACATAGTCTGGATCTAATCTATCAGGGTCAACACAGAAAGTTTGCTCATAACCATCTAAGTAATATAACCATCCACCGTCCTGTGGTGAAGCCACTGGCGATACAGATTGATAAGTTTCCCCACAACCAGCATAAACTCTAATTGGAATTAATAATGCTAAAATAAATACTAAATATCTTCTCATTATAAACTACTCCTCTTCTTAGAAATAATTACATAAATAGATATCCCACCAATTAGCACAACCCCACCAATTGTTAAATATAACCAGTTATCTCTTAAAAAATTAGGCTCTCTTTCATCAAGAGTAGCTTTTTTAGTAACAATTTTTGAATCAGAACTATTTTTAACTCTTTTTAAAACCTCTTCCGTAAAATCTTTTTCATTTAATTCAAAATCATAAGATATAAAAGTTTTACAAAGTTCAACAGTTGGATATTCTTGACATATAGGAAGTTCTGAATAAGTATTATATCTTGGTTGACGATATGAAATAGTTTTAAGTTTTGTTAAATCACATGATTTATCATTATCAGGATAAATATCAAAAGTATAATCCTTATAACTCATTATTTTATCAGTTGAAAAGCTAAACTTGCCATCTTTAACATCTTTATAAGTAATAATTAACTGATTCCCAAATTCATCAAAATTAGTTGGTACACCATTTTCATCTTCTTCAGGTGCGGTAGCAATACCATCTTCATAATTTAGTCTTTCTTTTCTAACAATAAAAATATCCGGAGTTATATTAAAAACATCAATTCTTAATGATCTATCAACTGCTTCATAAGTTTCATCGGTAAATTCATGAGTCTCTTCATTATACTTTTTTGCCATAAATCTTTTTTCAATTGCTTCATGACTCACTTTAACCTTTTCGGCAGCTGCCTTTGCTCTAGCTAATTGTTCAGCACAAGTCTCAGCTGAAACTACAGAAATATTTAAACTTAAAACAAATAATAATAAAAATACTTTTTTCATATTATCACCTTATCATCCATAATAAGTATAACATAATCAAAAGAAAAAAAATAGACTTTAAAAGTCTATTTTTTTACAGTTTCGATTATTGCATCAATCTTATTTACTACACTTACATTCTCTTGATCTCCAAGAATACTATAAGTATCTGTTTTAGTTGTTACTTTGACACTTACCTTTGGTGGTGCTTCATAT
>CACXGV010000061.1 GCA_902767375.1 uncultured Erysipelotrichaceae bacterium | reverse complement strand
TTTAGTATCTATTTTAAATTCTCTTAATAATTTTGATATATACTCACCATCTTTTTTTAATGGTACAACAAACTCTAAATGATAACCAGATTTATTAGGATCATTTACACTACCACAAGCTAAAAATAATCCTTTTAAGTATGATGCCTTATCTTCTTCTGTATCTAAAAAATAAGATTCTGGTTCAATTTGTTTATTATCTTTAATTATATTTAGTTTTTCTAATATAAAATTTACTTTTTCATTAGTACTTAATATATAGATTTGTTTAGTTCTAAATCTTTTTTGAATTCTTATTTGTACCTTTAAACTAACATTAAATATTCTTTTAAATATGTCATATATATATTCCGCTACTGTTTTATTTTCCATTACCATAGTAATATTTTCATTATTAAACTTAGAACCATATTTAACATATGCAGATAATTCTGCAAGTAATGTCATATATTCAGTTGAACTTGCTATTTCTTCTTTTACTTGCATTGTAAACGTCATAGTAATCACCAAACTTATTCTATCATAAAAAGAAAGATAACTAAAGTATAGTTATCTTAAACATATTTTAATACTTTTTAAATAATAATACAATTAATTAAAATAAAAAGAGATAATACTATCTCTTATACCACCAAACACCTTTTGCAGGAAATCCTGGAGGATTTATTAAATGTGCAGTTAATTGGTTCCACGAACTATAATCTACATGATACCAACCATTAGCAACACCAAAGTGTAAGTGAGCTCCATATGCACATCTATCATATCCACTCTTTGAATAATGTGTAGATGTTGAATATCCACCAACAGTACCAATAACAGTATCTGTAGTTACTACTTGGTGTAGTTTAACTTTAATTTCTAACATATGAGCATAAATTAAAGTATATCTTTTACCATTTACTGTAACATGTAAATATACAACGTTCCCTCCACATGATGATCTATTTGTAACTTGTGCAACTCTACCTGCTGCTGCGGCATATTCAGGTGTACCCTCAGCATTACCAGCTATATCTACACCACTATGGAAATTATTATCAAACGAACGATATCCAAATAGTGATGATACACGACCCTTAACTAATGGCTTTAACCATCCAAAACTTTGTGGATCTTTAGTACATGTAGATAGTTTTTGAGTTTCACTATCACAGACAGATTGATAATATTTGATTGTATCTTGTTGTGCTTTAATTTGGGTATCTATATCTTCAGATATTTCATCTATTAATTCCATTTGATCATTTAGTTCAGATAATGCATCACTATATGCATCAATTTTTGTATTCAATTCATTATTTTTATTACCAAGTTCAACTTGTAAATTTTGTTTTTCAGTAATAAGATTCTTAAGTGTTGCTATTTTATTATCATAATAAGTAGTAATTTGTTCAACTGCTTTCATTCTCATAATTACTTCAGTAACTGATGAAGCATCACTTATATAATCCATATAATTATTTCCATTTTCATTAAGTTGATAATATTTAAGCATATTATCTATATCTTTACTTGCTTTTTCAATCTTTTCTTCTGATTCAGTAATTTTATTTTTAGCTTCTTCAACTTCATTACTTATAGTTTCTTTTTCTTGATAAGCTTTATATATATTACTTTTTTGTGCTCTAATCTCACTTTGTGTTTGAGCTTTTGCACTAGCTTGTTTTGCTTTTTGAGCTTGTAAATCAGCAAGTTGTTCTTTTAATTCTTGAATAGTAGTTGCTTGTTTAGCATGAACAGTTAAAGGATTGAATAAGTAACTAAATGTTAGTAATAATGCAAATATTATACTTAAACTAGATTTAACAATCTTTCTCATATCTTCAAATACTTTCTAACAGCATGCCAACTTCCAAGCATACCAACTAATCCACCAACTATAACTAATGTAATAGCAATAGTTAATAATAATTGACTTGGATTAACCAACTGTATCATATGAGAGAATATATATCCATCAAAATAATCATATGCAATAATATAACCATATATTGAAAGTAATATAGGTATAATTGAACCAATTATTCCTAAAAATAATCCTTCAAATTCAAATGGTAATTTAATTGCACTATTAGATGTACCAACAAGTCTCATAATCTCTATTTCATGTCTTCTTGAATAAATAGTTAATTTAATAGTATTACTTATTAAGAATGATGTTACTAACACTAAAGCAATAACAATTACAATTCCAGCTTTTTCTACTATTTTAAATATACCTATCATTTGATCTACACTATCTTTTCCATAACTAGCTGATTCAACACCATCAAGTTCTGAAATAGCCTTAGTCGTAGCTTTTAAATCATTAACATTTTTTACTTTTACTAATATAGAATCTAGTAATGGATTTTCCTCCATATCATCTAAAATAGTATTTAACTCACCTAAAGATTCTTGCATTTCTTTTTTCCATTCATCTTTAGATTTTAATACTAAACTTTGATAACTAGACATATCTTTAATGCTGTTCTCTATATCAGTTCTTTTACTTTCATCTACATCACTTTTTAAATAAACAACAATAGATAGTTCATTTTCAATATCTTTAGTAAATTGATTAACATTTGCTGATAAAACCAAAGATACAGCAACCAAAACTAATGTAATTGCTATACAAGTTATAGATGCTATAGATAAACTAAAATTTCTAAAAACACTTTTAAAAGCGTCACGTATACTTCTATTTAAAATTCTAATTGCTTTCATGAACTTTATAACTTCCTTTCATTTTATCAGATACTTTAATACCATTTTCAATGGTAACAACTCTTTTTTTCATTCTGTTAACAATATCTTTATCATGTGTTGCCATTACAACAGTAGTACCAAGTTCTTTATTAATATTATCAATTACATCCATAATTTCTTTTGAAGTATCTGGATCTAAATTACCAGTAGGTTCATCACAAATCAATAATTTAGGATTATTAACAATTGCTCTTGCAATACAAACTCTTTGTTGTTCTCCACCTGATAATTGATCTGGAAATGATCTTACTTTATCTTTTAATCCAACATGTTCTAGTGCTTT
>CACXGV010000060.1 GCA_902767375.1 uncultured Erysipelotrichaceae bacterium | reverse complement strand
CAAGACCTAATTTTTCTAATTTTGTAGCATTAGGTTCTCTTAGTGTAATAAAAAGAATACTATTAAATGGGTGATTAATATATTTAAAAATATTTATATTGAGATGGCACTTCTTATAAATAAATGTTTATATGATGAAGGCAAAATAACTTTTTATGAGTATGAAAATGTTCAAGAAAGATTATTAGAAAGCAGAGATTATGAATCTGTATAATGTAAGAAATGAATTAAATGAAGGAAATTCTATAACAAATATTTATCTTAGAGTTACATATTATTCTAGAGTTTCTACTGATCATATTGAACAGTTAAATTCTTTAAAGAATCAAAAAGATTATTTTGAAGAAATGATAAAAAATAATCCTAATTGGGTATATGTTAAAGGATATGTAGATGGGGGGATTAGTGGAACTACGGATAAAAGAAATAATTTTATGAGGATGATAGATGATGCTAAAAAAGGAATGTTTGATTTAATATTAACAAAAGAAATATCTAGGTTTTCTAGAAATACTTTAGATAGTATTAAATATACAAGATTACTTTTAAGCTTCGGAGTAGCGGTACTTTTTATAAATGATAATATTAATACGGCATTTTCTGATTCGGAACTTAGACTTACAATTATGGCATCTCTTGCTCAAGATGAGGTTAGAAGGCTATCTGAGAGAGTTAAGTTTGGAATGGCAAGAAGTATTAAAAATGGAGTAATACTTGGGAACAATATGCTTTATGGATATAAGAAAGATAGATTAACAGGGAATTTGATTATTGTAAAAGAGGAATCAGAGGTTGTTAAAAATCTATTTGAACTTTATGGTATAAAAGGATATTCACTTAATAAAATTGTTAAAATATTTAATCAAAAAAATATTAAAAGTGTTATGGGAAAAAGATGGAGTGCAACAACTCTTTCTAGAATGATAAAAAATCCCAAATATAAGGGATATTATTGTGGCAAAAAATCACAAGTTATAGATTATATGACTAAAAAGATTGAATATTATTCACAAGAAAAATGGGTTATTTATGAAGATAATATTAAAATTCCACCAATTGTATCTAAAAGTTTATGGGAAAGAGCCAATAATAGATTAAATAATAAGATAAAAGAATCTCATCATAGTAGTTATGCACTATCTGGCAAAATTTATTGCGCAAAGGATAATTGTGTATTTCATAGGAGAAGAATAAGTAAAAATAATGAAGATATTATATGGATTTGTTCTAATTACATTTTAAATGGTAAAAAGTATTGTAATGCTCCAAAAGTAAAGGAAAAAGATATTTATTCTAAGGTTATGGATATTCTAAATAGTTTATCTTTTGATCGGAGAAAAGTTTTAAAGTTATTATTAAAGTATTATGGTAATAATAATTTAATAGGTGATATTGAAGATAAACTATATTGTAAAAGTATTGATGATTTATTAATAAAAAATTTAGTTAAAAAGATTTTGATAGGCTCTAAATCTTCACAAATAAAAATTCTTTTGAAAAATTAAATATATATAATTAATAATTTCTATTAGTTGTAATATACGAAAAGAAATGATATAATTATATTGTAGCATAGGGAGAATTAATTATTAGATATTATTTCCCGCTAAGATAAATTATAAAATGTAGGGAGGTGAAATAATGGAAAGAAATAATGAAAGTAGAATCTTATCAATTGTTGCATTAGTTTTAGCGGTTTTTGGGTTATCAGTTGGATTTGCAGCTTACTCTAGTACGCTTAATATTTCCGCTAATGCAAATGTTGAAGTTTCTGGAACAGAGTGGGATGTAGGATTTGCATCTGCAGCTGGAGATATGGCACCTCTTACAGGTACTGCTGCAACTGTTAATGGTACTGGGGTTACAAATGCTGGTACACTTAATATGTTAAAGTATACTTTATCACAAGGTACTGCTGCTACACTACAAAATGTTAGCGGTTCTAGTGTAACTTATGCATTTAAAATTAAAAATGCTGGTTCTATTGAAGCAAAACTTTCTTCAATAGTTAGTGAAGGTCTTACTTGTGCATATAATTCTACAGCAGCTGATAGAGTTACAGAACAAGATGGAACACCAAATACTGGTGAACAAGTAACTGCTTCAACTGGAGAAATAACAGATACTGATTGCAATACTATGTTTACAGCTACATTAACTATTAATGGTACTGATTATGATTTAAGCAATCCAGGAAGTACAAGTGGAACAATTGCTGCTGGTGCTTCTGTTGATGCATCATTAACAATTGCTGCTACAGGAACTGCACCTACAAATGTACCTGATGGCGATTTTGTTGTAACATTAGGAGCTACAACTGTAGTTTATAGTTCAAGATAAAATAAAGTAGATTAAGATTTAATCTTAATATACTTTAACAAGGTTATTTGGGAGAGATGAGCAATGAAAAGAGGGTATAAAAGATTATTAATATTTGAATTAATACTTATTGCAATTTTTTTACTAAATAATTTTGTATCAAGTATATTAAGTGGATATACGAAAGTATTATTTCTAATCATAGCTTTAGTAATATTTAAATGGCAATTTGGTTTTGAAAAAGATCGCAATAGATATTGGAAAAGCATTTGCTTAGAAGTAATAATCTTTTTACTAGGATATTTTCTAATATACTATTTATCTGGTTTAATCTTTTCGTTTTATAAATCAATTAATTTTTATACTATTTCAAGTTTTATAAATATTATTATACCTTTAGTATTAATAATTATTTTAAAAGAAATATTAAGATATATGATTTTAAAGAAAGCGGAAGGATCTAATTTATTAATTGTTTTAAACTGTATATTGTTTATTTTACTTGATTTATCAAACGTATTTAGTTTTAAAACATTTGAAACAGGTTATAGTACATTCGTGTTTATAGCAGTTTATTTATTACCATATATTAGTAGAAATATCTTATGTACATTTATTTCTTATAAAGCTGGATATAAACCAGCCATTATATATACTTTGGTAATGGAATTATACATATATTTGTTACCAATCATTCCTAATCCAAATCAATATATGTATGCAATTTTTCAATTAATAGCACCATTTATTTTGCTTTATAGATTATATATATTTTATAAAGTTGAAAGAGATGAATATGTAGAAAGAAAAAAATATAAAAAACGTATTATTTCTTTAATGCCATGTTCAATAATTATTATAATTTTAGCTTATTTAACTAGTGGTTATTTTTACCATCATGCAATTGTTATTGGTAGTGGTAGTATGACTCCTAATATTTATAAGGGAGATGTAGTAATTGTTGAGAAAATTAAAAATAAAAAAGATATTAAAATTGGTCAGGTAATGGCGGTAAAATATAATAATGTTATAGTTGTGCATCGCTTAGTAAAAAAGATCCAAGTTGGTAATGAATATTACTATTATACTAAAGGTGATGCTAATAATGATGTTGATAGTTATAAAATAACAGAGGATATGATATATGGAATAGTTAATACAAAAATTCCTTATATTGGTTACCCAACTGTATGGTTAAGAAATTTATAGAAAGGGTGTAAATATGGCTAAAAGTAATACTACTTCTTCTAAAAAAAGCAGGAAAAGTACAACAAAAAAGAATGTTACTATAAAGAGTACTAGTACTGAAAAAACTTCTAACAAGAGTAGTAAAGTAAAAGTTAATACTCAAGTTACTACTAATAGTAAAATTTTAAGAAAGCATTATTTGAGTTTTGAAAAAAGATTAACTATTAATATTATATTATTTATTATATCATTTGCGTTATGTCTTTTTGTTGCAGCAAAAACAATTGAGAAAGAAAAAATAGCACCTATTAATTATACAGATGTAAATAATATTTCATATAAAGTATATTTAAAAAATAATGAATTTTACAAACAAAAATATTTAGATATGAATCGAGCTTATGTTGCAAATTTAATAGACTATATTGATATAGATTTTAATTATTTATTTAATATTGAAAAATTAACTAATATGAATTTTGATTATCAAGTTATGGCTGAATTAATAATTGAAAATGCTAAGGGAACAAGTTTTGTTGATGAAAAGTATGTAATTAAAGATATTCAAACTAAGAAACTTGAAAATGAAGGGACACTTAATTTAAAAGAAAATGTAATTATAGATTATAGTTATTATAATTTACTTGCTAATAAGTTTAAAAATCAAACTGGAGTAGATATTGTTAGTTATTTGAATGTTTATTTACAAGTTGATAAGAAGACTGATGAAGATTTAAATTATAAGATTAGTGAAAGTACTAAATCTAATATTAAAATACCTTTATCAGAAAGAGCGATAGAAATTAATTTTGATTCTAATAATAAAGAACAAAATAAGCAAGTTTTACCTAAAGGTAATATTATATTTAATCCAGAATATTTAGCTATGGAGATATTATTATTCTTTATTTCTTGTTATTTTGCATTAAAAATACTTAAATATTTATCTACATTAGTAGGTGTTAAGACTCCATATGATAAATATGTTAATAAGTTATTAAGAGATTATGATCGTTTAATAGTTGAAGTAAAAACTGATTTAAATAAAGGAAATTATAATATAATTGAGCTTACTAGTTTTAATGAATTATTAGATGTTAGAGATAATTTAAAACTACCAATTATATATTTTAATATTGTTAAACATGAAAAGGGAGAATTTTATATTAAGAATAATTTAGATATTTATAGATATGTAGTTAAAGGTATTGATTTAAATAAATAAGGTGAAAGCTATGATGAAAAGGAGTATAAATAATCAACAAGTTGGTATTATTGCTGTTATTCTGACTTTAATTATAGCTTTTTTAAGTATAGGATGGTCAGCTTTTAATTCTACTATGACTTTATCTAATTATGCTTATGTAAGAATACCATATGAGGTTAGAGTTACAGATTTTGTTTTAGATAATGTTAGTAATGGTGGACTTGGAACTTTTGAAGATTTTGGGGTTGATTATATAACTGCTAATGCATCACTTCCTAATGCTAATTCGACAATAACTTATAAAGTAGAAATTACTAATATGCAAGTTGAAAATGGTTCTTATGTAGGTATTTATAGTGCTAATGGGCTGCCAGAAGGATTAGAAATAAAAGCATGGACTGATTATAATTTGAAGGATAAAATATGTGATGATGTAGATCCAACTGATTGTGGTAGTGGGGCTCAAAAAACTTTTTATATTACAATAGGGTATAAAAACTCATCTTCTTATGATAGTAATAATACAGATTTTGTTTTTGATATTAACTTTGATTTTAGAGAATTTCACAAGATTACTTATAATGATATTGTGGGTAATTATCCTACTGAAGTAATAGATGGTGATGATTTAGTTATTACACTTGATAATGTTAGTGCTGATGAGTTGTTTATTGAAGGCGCTATAGAGTACATTATAAATATTGATTATACCTATAATAATAGTCTTCTTACTATACCTAATGTTAGTGAAGATTTGGTAGTATCTAAATTACAATCATTTATTATTGTTTATAATGCAAATGGTGGATATTTTGATAATGATACTAGCGTAACAACTAATACGGTTAGATATATGTGGAAAAATAATCAAAATGTTATTTTGACAGGAACTTATAAGATACCTACTAATAGTAATGGTGCTTCTTTATATGGGTGGTATACAGATGATACGAATTTTACAACTGAGTTTGATCCAAGTATTAGAATTACGCAAAGTCAAAATGTTTATGCCAGGTGGAGTGATAAAACTGCTGAAGTAAATGGAGTATTCTTTGATTCATTACAAGAAGCGATTGATGCAGTTCCTACTGACGGCACTTTGACTGTTGTAACTTTGTTAAAAAATACGACTGAGGGACTTACTATTTCTGAAGGACAAAATATAGCGTTTAATTTACAAAGCTTTTCTGTTACTGCTCCTAGTGATCCAAATAATATTGCAGTAATTGAAAATAATGGAACAATACAAATATCTAATGGTACAATAAAAACAGCGTCGACATCTACTGTAGCAGCTATTAATAATAATGCTAAAGGTACTATTACTATTACTGGTGGTGAAATAATTTCTACAGGTACTAAACAAGCGTTATATAATAATGGTGGAGTGGTTAATATAGGAGGAAATGCCTCTTTTAGCAATACATCTTCGAATAGAGCAGCAGTTCAAAATAATTCTGGTTCTATGACTATAACTGGAGGTACAATTGTTTCAACAAACTATTATGGTTTAGATAATAAAGGCTCTTCATTGATAATTGGTACTAAAGATGGGAATTCAGCACCTGATTCACTTTTAATTCAAGGAAAAACATATGGTGTTAATTCTACTAAAATCTTTAAATATTATGATGGTACTATAAAGGGTACAACAAGAGCGATAAGTGATGTAAGTAAAATTAATGATTTAGAAACTAATTGCTTTATTGCTTATACTTCTGAAGTAATTGGCGGAAAGACTTATCAAGTTGCATATCTGGATTTAGGTGTAACTGTAACTTTTGATCCTAATAATGGAACAGTAACTGAAGGAACAAGATCGGTTCAAAAAGGACAAGCAATTGGTACTTTACCTGGCGCTACAAGAAAATTATATATTTTTGATGGTTGGTTTACTGAACGCAATGGCGGAACACAAATTACTTCAAGTACAATTATAAATGATGATGTGACATATTATGCTCATTGGTCACAAAAGATTGTAGCTGAAATTAATGGAACAAGTTATTATTCATTACAATCTGCAGTAGATGCGACTCCTACTAATGGCACTCAAACAACGATAAAATTGCTAGAAGATATAAGTGAGAATATAACAATTTATCAAAATAGGAATGTTGTAATTGATTTACAAAACCATACAATAGCAAGTGCTGTTAGTAACCCTGTTATTACAAATAATGGAACATTAGAAATTACTGGTGGTACGATTAATCAAACTAAAGCTTATGCTGCTATAAATAATGAAACTACTGGTATACTTGTTATTTTAGATGTAAATGTATCATCAACTGGTGGACGTGCTGCTGTTTATAATCTTGGTGCTGGTAACGTAACTATTTCTGGTAATACTAATTTAAGTTCAAATGCTTCTGGAGAGTTTTCGATTAGTGGAGTTACTATTAATAGAGCAACAATTATGAATATTAATAACAATGGCTCTATAACTGTGACTGGCGGAACAATTGTCGGAAATAACGATTTAGCTATATCTAATAATGGAGTATTGGTTCTAGGAACTATGGATGGAACAATTAATACTTCTGTACCTATGATTAAGGGTGAAACTTATGGTGTAAAAAATTATAATATCTTTAAGTATTATGATGGCATTATAAAAGGAAGAACAGGAACTATTGATGGAGTGATTACTGAGCAAGAAGCAAATACTGAACTTGTTAGTGGTACAGAAACTATAGATGGTAAAACTTATCAAACTAGTCATATTGAACATACATCATAAAAACTTGCTTTTTAGCAAGTTTTTTTAGTTACACTATCATCAAATAGATTTACAAAATCAGCTTCACCAGATATAAAACTACTAGTAAGATTTGCAAAATCTACTGAATCGTTAGTATTAACTCCT
>CACXGV010000059.1 GCA_902767375.1 uncultured Erysipelotrichaceae bacterium | reverse complement strand
TGCTATAGATAGATTTTTAACGTGTTCTATCATACCACCTGCAAGCATAGTAAGTAAGCCTTCCATTGATGGAATACTAGCATATTCGCCAATAACTTCGTTTCCAACAACTTCTCCATTAATAATTCCGGCTCTAATCTCAGCTTGTTTATGATCTTTAGCAAATTTGCTTAATACTTTAATTGGTTCAAGTAAATCTTTACCAAATATGATAGCATTAGGTCCATCTAAAGATTCAGTTAAGTCTAATTTTAGAGAATCAGTAGCTCTTTTAACAAGAGTGTTCTTATAAATTTTAACTTCACCATTAGCTTCTTTAATTTTGTTTCTTAATTCAGCCATGTCAGCAACAGTTAATCCTTGATAAGTAAATAATACTACAGATTCAGAATTCTTAATCTTATCAGCTATTTCGTTTACTACTTCTTTTTTTGCTTCAAGAATCTTTGTACTTGCCATTTTTCCTCCTTTTTGATTTATAAAAAACTTTCCATGCGGAAAGTTAGAGTTTAAGTGTAACTTTCCTAGGCTGGATTATTAAGCTTAAAGCCCCAGCTGTCTTTGGATAAAAAGTTTTTTAACGATATTAATATATAACAATTTTTGTTATTTGTCAAAAGAATTTAAACTTAGTTTAATACCAGGTCCCATTGTTGTACAAACACTAATGTTTTTAACAAATACACCTTTAACAGAAGTTGGTTTACTTTTGATAATTGTGTTAACAAAATATGTTAAGTTTTCTTCTAAATCTTTTTCATTGAAAGATACTTTTCCAATGATAGAATGAATGTTACCTAAAGAATCAGCACGATATTCAATCATACCTTTCTTAACATCTGCTACAGCT
The DNA here is from genome assembly GCA_902767375.1 of uncultured Erysipelotrichaceae bacterium. Lineage (GTDB taxonomy): Bacteria > Bacillota_I > Bacilli_A > RF39 > UBA660 > CAG-533. The sequence continues at coordinate 13,135 of CACXGV010000059.1, read as the reverse complement.
TTAGCAGGTGTAGGAGTAACTGTTCCAGTCTTAGGGTTTGGCATTAAACCTTTAGGTCCTAAAACTTTACCAATTTTTCCTAAAGCAGGCATCATTTCTGGTGTAGCGATTATTACATCATAATCAAACCAGTTTTCATTAGAAATTTTTGCGATTAAATCATCATCACCTACAAAATCAGCACCAGCTTCTTTAGCTTCAGTTGCAGCAGCGCCTTTAGCTAATACTAAAATTCTTTTAGTTTTTCCAGTACCATGAGGTAAAACGATTGAACCTCTTAATTGTTGATCTGATTTTTTAGTATCAATGTTTAAATGCATTGCTACTTCAACAGATGAATCAAATTTAGTTGTACTTGTTTCTTTAACTAATTTAATTGCTTCAGCTAAATCGTATTCTTTTCCTTTTTCGATTTTACTAGAAGCTTCCACATATTTCTTTCCTAGCTTTCTCATATATTTCCCTCCAATCGTGGTTAACTAGCGGATTAATTAATTTTCTTCAGTTTCTTTTTCTTCGCCGATTACTTCTACTTCAGCAGAAGTTTCAGATTTAACTTCTTCTTCCATAGCTTCTAATTCAGCTTCTCTTTTTGCCATTTCTCTTTCTTCAGCTGCAGCTTCAGCAGCTTGTTCAGCAAGTTCAGCATCATTAACACCTTTAATTGCAATTCCCATGTTACGAGCAGTACCCTCAACAATGTTCATAGCAGCATCGATGTCATATGCATTTAAGTCTGGCATTTTGATTTCAGCAATCTTACGTAAATCTTCTTTTGAAATTGTAGCTACAACTTCATTAGCTCCTTTTTTAGAAGCTTTTTGTAATCCAGCTACTTTCTTTAATAATGAAGCAGTTGGTGGAGTTTTTAATACAAAATCAAATGAACGATCATCATAAACAGAAATTACAACTGGGATAATATCTCCCATTTTGTCTCTAGTTGCATCGTTATATTTTGTACAGAACTCTTGTAAGTTGATTCCAGCAGGCCCTAGAACTGTTCCAACAGGTGGAGCAGGTGTAGCTTTTCCAGCAGGAATTTGTAATTTAATTTGTTTTACGACTTCTTTTGCCACGAAAAACACATCCTTTCATATTTTCGCTTAGTGGTATGGGCAAATCCGCATTCCCTGCCACTTACAATTAAAATATATAATTGCAGTTAAGATATTATCACAAGTTTTGCGGATTTTCAAGGGTTTATTTGGTAAAAAGTGCATTATTATGCATGTTTTACAATAAGACCTCTTTGAACTTTAAGTTCTCTTTTATTTTCTAGAGTGTAATTTAATCTTTTCTTTAAAGAATACATTATATTCATTATCTCATTTGATGGTTTGCATCTCATATCATTGATGATTCTAAACCAATATTGATATTCATCATATAGTTCTTTATCTAAAAGTTCAATTTCATGAAGTTTTGAGTGAGCCCCTTTAGTTAATAATGCCCCATTTTCAATGGTTTCTAAGCCACCTCTTCTTGCTTCAGTTATATGATGATATGTTATTTTATTATGTTTTGTAACTTCAAATCCCATCCAATCAACTGTGGGATTTCCATATATTTCAAACATTTCATATAGTATATCTTTGTTTTTCATAGTATTTCTCCTTTAATTGTTTTAAACCTTTTGTTTCTAAATCTTTAATAAATGTTGTAATATTATCTTTTGCAGGTAGTAATTTAATGATTATACTATTTAGTTCTTCATCACTTATTGATAGTATTTCTTTTATTTCTTCATTAGAATATTCTTTCTTATTTAGGTAGCCAAATTTTAAAAGAAATATTAATGCTTCTTCAATTGTTAATACACTAATTATTTCTTTAAATAAAGAACTTTTTAATATATTAGATATTTGCGTTAAGTCATCTTTTTTTATTCTTTTATTTTTTCTTTTTGGATTTAGTCTTCTCCTTATTTTTGAAATAGTGGTACTGTAAAAGTATAATGTCTCTTCTCTTGTTAATTTGGCATCACTATATCTTTTATTAATAATAGCTTTATCTTTTAATGATAATTCACTAATTACACGGTCAACATCTTCTTTTGGATATTTAACTAATTCATAGATTGATTTTGGCTTTTTACCTTTATGTTTAGGATTTAGTCTTCTTTTAATTATTCCAATTACATTATTATAAAAGAATAGATTATCTTCTTTAGAAAGTTTATGATATTCGGGATTTGATAAATCACTACCATATTTTTTTAATATCATGTTTTTATGTTTAGTTGGTAGAGAATCTATAACAGTATCTATTTCTTCTTTGGTTGCGTCAAAAAATTCATAGATTGTTTTAACTTTGCGAGTAGTAACTTTTGATTTAGGTATTTGATACTTAGGTTTTATACCTTTTAATTCTTGATATACTTTAAATGAATTTGTAGTATTTAATTTTTCTTCTATTTCTTTTAATGTTCTTGTCTTAATTCTAGATATATAAGATTGAGAATACCCTATTTTATTACCAATCTCTCTGTCAGTATATCGTTTGTCATTTTCAAAACCAAAATATAGTTTTATAATTGTTTTTTTAGGTTCTGGAAGATCTTCAACTATTTTTCTTATAACTATTCGTAGTTCTTTTTTAGCATAATCTTCTTCGATATCTTCTTCTGAAGCTATTTGATCTTTTAAAGGTATACTTTCATCAGTTTTTTGATTTGTATAAATACTATCTTCAAGACTCATATTAGTTAGATATTTGTTTTCTTTACGAAAGTGCATTAAAATTTCATTATTAATACAATGGATTAAATAGGATGATAAATTAGCCCCCTTGGTTGAATCATAAGTATCTACTCCTTTAATTAAGCCAATTCTTCCAATAGATATTAAATCTTCCATTTCATAATTATCATTATAGTGTTTTCGATTTATTATATAGGTGATTAATCTTTCATTATGTTTAATAAGTAAGGTTCTTGCTTCTCTACTTCCATTTTGCATTTGAACAATTAAATCTTTTGTTTGTGATGCAGTTAAAGTGTTAGCTAGTTTTTCCATAAAGATTCACCTTCTTTCAAGCAATGAGTTATTATACACTTTTAGGTTATGAAAGACAATAAAAAAACTTAACTAATTTCTTAGTTAAGTGCAGATACTTGAAATAACTCTACTTCTACAGGTGTTTCTTGACCAAATAAGTCAATAAGGACAGTTAATGTTGAATGTTCAATATCTAAACTGTCAATAGTTCCCTCCATACCTTTGAATGGTCCATCAACGATAGATACTTTAGTTCCAACCGTAAGTTCTTTATCAACATCCATTCTAGTCATACCCATATTAGCAAGTATTTTATCTATTTCTTGAGGTTTTAAAGGCGTAGGTTTAGCACCTTTTCCACTTGATCCGATAAATCCAGTTACACCTGGTGTATTTCTGACAATATACCAAGCTTCATCAGTCATAATCATTTCTACTAGGATATATCCTGGAAACATTTTTTTAGTTTTTTCTTTTACGCTTCCATCTTTCATAGTTTCTTTAACTTTTTCTTCAGGAATAATAATTCTAAATATATTGTCTTGGAAACCCATTGATTCAGCACGCATTTCAAGTTTTTCTTTTACTTTTGATTCATGTCCTGAATAAGTATTAACTACATACCACTCTTTTTCCATATTATAACCCCTTTACTAATGACGTAATCCATGCGAATAAAGCATCTAAAACGTAGAAGAATAAACCAAATATTACTATAAAGATTATTACAGCAATACTATATTTTAGCATTTCTTCTTTTGTAGGCCATTTAACTTTTTTAAGTTCAGTTCTTACTTCTCCAACATAGGATTTTTTGTTTGTCTTTACTTTAGCATTTTTCTTTTCTTTTGCCATTTTTCCACCTCATTAAATTTCAAATAAAAAACACTTACGTGCTTTCTAGATGTAATATAACATAAAGTTATGCGTGATGCAAGTGTTTTGTTAATTATCCAATCCAATATTTAAAATAACTATTGATGTAATTAATAAAATCTGTTTGGCATAAATAGATATTTAATAAATATGTTGTTATTAAAATAGCAAAATATAGATAAGGTCTTTCTCTAAATGTTTTCTTTAATTGTTTAATTAATATTATTATAAAGAAGATTAGTTCCATAGTTAGGAATAATACTACCTGCATTCTTAAAATAGTAAAACTATATTCGGTAATATATAATATCATACGATAGTAAGAATTAAAGATTAATAAAATGGAAAATATAATTAATGATAATAGTAAATATTTAATAGTTTTTTTATGATCATATTCAGCTAATTTGTTGTAGAATATTAAAACACTAAAGTTAATAGTTGAAACACCTAACAATTCAAAGAAACCTTCCCTAGCATATTTGGCATAAGTATACTCAACTGGAATATTTAAGAAATTAGTAGTTAGTTTGGATATTTCAGATATTAAAAATAATAAATAAGCAAAATTAATTACACTTAATAAAATATATGATATGGTATTATCTACTTTTTTCTTTTTGATATCCCCTACTTGAGTATTTCTAGTTTGATAGATATTTGTGATTGTCGAAAAAATAAAAATAAATGATAATACGATAGTAATAGTGATGCTTACTAAGGTATTAAATGATAAATCAATATTTATTGTGGATAATAACTTAGTTATAAACATTTTGAAGTAAGCATCTCCATGAGTAAGTAAAGATATTATAATTATTAAAAACGGAATAGATATTAAAACACCTTTTAATATATTATTGTTTTTTTGATTACTAACTTTAGCACTTTTCATTGCAGGACTAATGAATTCCATGTTGGAAAATAAATATCCAGGGAATAATTTAGTAAACCATTTAATAAAATTAATATCTATTTTATAGTTAGGATTAATTAAACTATAAACATAAACTGAGGTTAAAATACCTATTACTAATATATTTAATAATTTATTAATATCTGCAATAGGCACTATATAATAACTTAATAATACAATTATTATTAAGAATAAATAGAAATATGATTTAATATTTATTTCTTTTTTTAAGGTATTCATAAAGTAAGTGTATCCAAATAAAATAATTATAATAGGTAATATAATGTTTTTGGTATAAGTATCAATTTCTAATCTTGTTATTATTGTTATAATTAAACTGCTTATTAATGTTATTATAAAAATATTCTTTAATGTTTTATTTTCTATATTGTTATCTCTTTCATTCATATTTTTTCCTTCTTTCGCGATTTATTATATTTATTTTTTCTTTTATTGCAATGATTTTGTAAAATAAAAGATTTACTTTACAGCAAATCTTTTATTTTATTTCTAATTCTTTGAATTGTATTATCAATTTGCTTTGGTTCCTTGTTTAAGATTCTAGCAATATCATGATAATTAAAATCATTTATTATTAAATCATAAACATCTTTTTCAAATGGTGATAATGATTCATTAATTTTTTTAATTAATTCTTCATAGTTTTCATGGTTTTCCATTTGAACTTCAGGATTTTTACGGTTATCACCAATTATTTCTTCTAAAGGTCTTTTAAATACTTCGTATTCTTGTTCTAGACTATATGATTCATTATGAACTTTATTCTTGATTGTATCTGCTTTACGGATACAATTTTGAATCTTTCTTTCGACTACGACAGATATAAAAGTTGGCAAGCTGGTTTCTTTTGAATCTTTATATCTAATAAGTGCATCAGTAAAGCCTACCATTGCTTCTTGTTTTACTTCACTATAATCTAGGGATAGTGCATAGATACTTTTTTTATATTTAGCCATTATAATATCTATAATATAGTTATATTTGGCATATAAAACATCTTTGGCATCTTCATTATTTTCAGATACCATTGATGTTAGTTCTTCATCTGTAAATTCCATTATTCGCCTATTCCAAATAGTAGGATACCTGCTGATACGGAAGCATTTAAAGAGTTTACTTTACCTTTCATCGGAATACTTATGATTACATCAGAGTTTTCTCTAACTAATCTTGATAATCCAAAACCTTCTGAACCAATAATTAGGCATATTTTATCGGCATATGATACTTTGCGATAATCTTCTCCATCTGCTTCTGCGGCATATACAAAAAATCCTTTATCTTTTAAATTATTAATTGCATTTACTAAATTATTTACCATAATAATATTTACTCTAGAAAGAGCACCGGTACTAATTTTCATTACAGTTTCATTTACAATAACTGAACGATCTTTAGGTATTATTATATGTTTGATACCTCTGGCTTCTGCCGAGCGAATAATTGCCCCGAAGTTATGAGGATCTTCTAAATGGTCTAGTATTAATATGAAGTTATCTTCTTTAGTTATATCATTTATTGATCCATAGTTATAATCATTTATTTCAACTATAATACCTTGATTGTGAGGGGCCATTTTATCCATTACTTTTGGGTCTGTTAAAATATATTTTAAATTAGCAGATTTTATTTTTTGCATAATACTTTGATCTTTAAAGTTTTGAGATAGGTATATTTTTCTTACATTATTAAGGTCTATTTCGTTAAATACATTTTTTCCACTTACTCGCATAATATCATCTCCATTAATTCATTTAGTCTAGTTTCATTGTTTTGATATAAATAACCTATTAAGCATTCTAAGCCAGTTGCTTTATGATAGGTTACAACATCCGTTGTTTTTGATTTATGACTATTAGCATTTCTACCACGATTAATAATCTCAATTTCTTCTTCAGTAAAAATGTTTTGATTTAAAAGGGATTCTAGAATTCTTCTTTGACTAGGTGCACTTACATAATCTAGTGATTTTGTTTGAAGTTCATGAACAGTTCCATATCCTTTATTGATTAAGTATTTTCTAACATATAATTCAAATACAGCATCACCTAAGTATGCCATAATTAAGTTTTTCATTTAAACATCACGCCTAGAATATATCATAATTTAAGTTAAAAGTAAAATAAAAAGGTGAATATTTTTCACCTTTAAAATTGTATTTTATCAATATTGTTTTTATCGTTATATAAATCTTCAAATCTGCCTTTTTTCATATTGTCATATATGATGCAAATTCCAGCAATAACCATAATGATAGATACTATTTGAGCTACTTTAAAGCCAGCAAGTTTTAAGGCGTCGGTACGAGATATTTCGATAAAGAATCTTAAAACACCATAACCAATCATATATAAGGCTGTAACACTTCCAACTTTACGATATCTTCCACGTCTTACTATCATTAATACTATAAATAATATAAAACAGAAAATTGATTCGTATAAGAAGGTTGGCGTATAATAAACTCCTTCAATATACATACCTTTAATTATAAAGTCTGGAATATGTAATTTTTGAAGATGCTCTAAAGTTGTAGCAGCACCATGAGCTTCACTATTAAAGAAATTGCCCCAACGGCCAATTGCTTGAGCAAGAGGTAGCGCAGCGCATATAAAGTCTAGGTATCTAATTGTTCTAGCATGATATTTTGCACAATAAGCAATTATAGTCAAAAGTCCAGCTATAATTCCACCATGAATTGCAAGTCCGCCTTTCCATATTTGGATAATCTCCACTAAGTGACTACTATAGTATGACCAGTTAAATAGAACATAATATAGTCTTGCACCTACAAGTCCCATTATAATGCCCCAAAAGCACATATTAAAAACAAAATCAAATTTTACATTATATTTTTTAGCTTCTTGATTAACTAAAAAGATAGCTATAAATGCTGCTATTAGTATTAATACAGCATACCACCTTAGTTCAAATCCACCTATTGTTGTAATCACAGGATCCATATTATCACCGTTTTAATTATATAATTATTTTCAGTTTTTAGCAAGAAAGTTTAGATTTAAGATATTCTCCTGTATAAGAGTTTTTTACTTTAGCTATTTGTTCTGGAGTTCCGGTTGCTATTACTCTTCCACCATCATCTCCACCATTTGGACCTAAATCAATAATATAATCGGCACATTTAATAATGTCTAAGTTATGTTCAATAACTATAACTGTATCCCCATTATCTACGATTCTTTGAAGAATTATTAATAGTTTTTTAATATCATCAGTATGTAATCCAGTGGTTGGTTCATCTAAAATGAATACACTCTTACCAGTAGGTTTCTTTTGAAGTTCTTTGGCAAGTTTAACACGAGCTGCTTCTCCTCCAGATAATGTTGGAGCTGATTGACCAAGTTTAATATAAGATAAACCAACATCTATCATAGTTTGTAATTTATTTTTAATTTTAGGTACACTATCAAAGAACTCAATTGCTTCTTGGACTCTCATTTCTAAGACTTCAGCAATATTTTTACCTTTAAATTTTACTTCTAAAGTTTCAGAATTGTATCTAGTACCATGACATACATCACAAGGAACATATACATCAGGGAGAAAATGCATTTCAATTTTTTTAACTCCGTCTCCCCAACAAGCTTCACATCTTCCACCTTTTACATTAAATGAGAATCTTCCTTTGTCATAACCTTTCATTTTAGATTCTTTCATATTAGCAAATAAATCTCTTATATCATCAAAAACTCCAACGTAGGTTGCTGGATTACTTCGAGGTGTTCTTCCAATTGGATCTTGAGAAATATCTACTACTTTATCAATATCATCAATGCCTTTGATTTCTTTATGTTTTCCAGGAATGACCATCGAACCATATACTTTACTTCTTAATGATTTTAATAGTATTTCATTTACTAAGGTACTTTTACCGGAACCAGATACTCCAGTGACTAGAGTTAAAGTTCCAAGAGGTATTTTGACATTTATGTTTTTTAAATTGTTTTCTTTAGCACCTTTTATTTCAATAAATTGGCCGGTTCCTTTTCTTCTTTTTTTAGGTACTTCAATTTTAAGTTCACCCGTTAAGTACTTAGCAGTTATACTATTTTTATTTTTCATAACTTCTTCTGGTGTTCCACATGCTACGACTTCGCCACCATTATCACCTGGTCCAGGTCCGATATCTACTAAATAGTCGGCGGCTCTCATAGTATCCTCATCATGTTCTACTACAATTAAAGTGTTACCTAAATCTCTCATTTCTTTAAGAGATTTTATTAATCTATCATTATCTTTTTGATGTAGGCCGATTGATGGTTCATCTAAGACATATAAAACTCCTGATAGTTTGCTTCCTATTTGTGTTGCTAATCTAATTCTTTGTGATTCACCACCTGATAGGGTTGAAGCTTCTCTAGCTAGGGTTAAGTATCCTAGTCCAACATTATTTAAGAAGGTTAATCTATTAATAATTTCTTTAACAACTAATTCACTAATTTGTTTTTGTTCATTTGTAAGTTTTAGGTTTGTCATGAATGGTAATAATTCATTAATTGATAACTGGCAAACTTCATAGATATTTTTATTGTTAATTTTAACTGATAGGACGTCATTAGATAATCTTGCTCCATGACATTTTGGACAGGTTGAATCAACCATGAATGATGATAACCATTCTCTTATCCATTTACTACTTGTTTCAATATATCTTCTTTCATAGTTGTTAACTATTCCTTCAAAATCACCGGTTACATATCTTTTGTTTCCGTTTCTACTTACATATTCATAGTCAAACATTTCATTTGTACCATATAAAATAATATCTAATTCTTGTTTCGTTAAATCCTTTACTTTTTTAGATAAATCTATATTGTAATGATCGCATACTGTTTGAAGTTGTTGCAAACTCATACTATCATCTACACTAAAACCTTTAATTGCTCCTTCTAAAATACTCTTGTTTTTATCAGGAATAAGTAAGTCTAGACTTAAGTTTTGTTTTACTCCTAATCCCTTACATTCAGGGCATGATCCATATGGAGCGTTAAATGAAAATAGGCGTGGTTCTAGTTCTGGTAAGGAAAAATTGCATTCAGGGCAAGCATAGTGTTCACTCATAAGTATTTCTTCACCATTTATAATATTGATTAATACTTTCCCGTTTGCTAACTTGGTACTTTGTTCAATTGATTCAAAAATACGGCTTCTTTCTTCGGAATCAACTACTATACGATCTATTACTACATATATATTATCTTTTTTATTCTTTTCTAGTTTTATATCTTCAGATAAGTCATGCATTTCTCCGTTAACTCTGACACGGACATATCCTTTTTTACGTAAATCTTCAAATAGATCTTGATGAGTACCTTTTTCACCATGAACGATTGGTGATAAGATTTCAATCTTAGTGCCTGGTTCAAGAGACATTACTTTATCAGTCATTTCATCAATGGTTTGACTCTTAATTGGTTTATGATGATTAGGACAATAAGGAACTCCAATACGAGCAAATAATAATCTTAAATAATCATATATTTCAGTTACAGTACCGACTGTTGAACGTGGATTATTATTGGTTGTTTTTTGATCGATAGAAATACTAGGAGACAATCCTTCAATTGAATCTACATCTGGTTTATTTGATCCACCTAAAAATTGTCTAGCATAGGCACTTAGGGATTCAATATATCTTCTTTCTCCCTCTGCATAAATAGTATCAAATGCTAAACTACTTTTACCTGAACCAGATACTCCAGTCATTACTATTAACTTATTTTTAGGTAATTCAATATTTATATTTTTAAGGTTATTTTCTCTGGCACCTTTAATAATTATTTTGTCCATAATAATCCCTCCGCATTTGTATTTTACCACATATTTTAGAAAATATAAAAAAATAAAAAACTGATATAAATATCAGTCTATTTTCCAAATGTTATAGCTTTTGCTTTTATGTTAGGTACATTGCCATTTATTGAATCATATTCTCCATAGGCAGTTATCATATCACCTTCAATAAATCCTTGTTCATAGTTCTTGTCTTTATATGTTATGGTAATTAAATGTTCTTTAGGATTTTCAAATAAATTAGCATTTATAGTAATTATCATATCATTGCCAAAGCCTGTATCATATCCTTCTACAGATATTACTTCACCAATTATTTTAACATCTTTTCCTTTATAATCTTTAGGATGTCTTACAAGGTTTTCATAATCAACTAATACACATGATTCTTTGTAGTTATCATCTACGTTATTATAGATATATTTATCTGCAAAATGGAACACTATAATTCCTAGAATAAATACACATGCACTTATTAATACTGCCGTTAAATTAAGAACACTTCTTTGTCTTTTATGACAATGAGGACAAACAGTATATCCTTTTTCAAAAGTTTGATGACAATTATTGCATTCTACATAACTATTATTTGATACTACTACATCCTTAGGTGTTGTATCTGCCACTGTTACAGTTTCATTTAATTCAGGTACTTCAATTTTTTTCGCCGTTTTTCTAGTAGTTGGCTTTTTGGTACTTCCTTTTTTAGTTGCTGATTTAGGTTTAGTTTTTTTAGTTTCTTCTTTCATAAACACTCTCCTATACTAAATAAATTATATTATAATTTGTAGTTTATTTCAATAATAATTATTTTAATTATTTTCAAGATATAAGAAAATATTAGCAAAAGCAGGTACGATTAAAAGGGCAGTTTGTTGCCATATTTCAAATGGATAAGTAAATAATACAACACCTAGTATTTCAATAATAGTTATTATTAATAAAAGAATATTTTTTCTAAATCTTGAAATAACAAAGTTTACAATTATCATTATTACATATAATCCATAATATGTTGTTGTTTCTTTGATACAAGCATCAAAAACTATTTTAAACTTTTCTACATCTAAAGTTGAGGTAGCAAAATAACCATTAATACTAGTTAAAGCATATTCTGATATGTGCAATATAAAGATTGCTGGAATTAGTAATACTACTAATAAGTAACATATTCTACTGAAACTATTAGATTTACTTTCTGCCACAATTATTTCCCCTTTCTTTTTATGAAGATGCTACTGGTATTGTATATGAAGCGTTTGCAGTAGTACCATCTGCGCTAGTTGATGTTACAGTAAAATTTAATACTTGGCCAATATCTTCAGGCATAATTGTGTAATTATAATTAAAATCTGCATTATTTGCTTCAGGAGTAAGGGTAGCTGTTGGATATGTAGTAGATGCATTTTTTAAATTTGCAGAAGTAGTTAAATCATAGAAAGTAATATTTCCGCTGTTTTTTACCTGGATGTTAATAGTGACTGTTTCCCCTGCCGTATATGATACTCCGTTAGCTGGTCTACTTGTAGGAGTTAATTTTACTGATAACAATTTTCTAACACTTTCAGTTGGAATAGATAACTCATATGTATTTGTATTTGTGCCAATAGTAACTATCATTTGTTCTGATATATTATTATCTAAATCTGATTCCATAATAGTATACTTAAGATTCAAAGATACTGTTTCCCCTGAATCTACATCGAAAGTGCCAAACGAGTCTCCACCTAAGTAAGATTCAACATCATCAACTGTTAGAGTTGTTGAACCATTATTATTAATAGAAAATTCCATTTCTACATCTTCTCCGAGATCAAAAGCATGGCCATTTGATGGGGCATTTGTAATTCTAAAATCATAGCTTATAGCTTCTCCATCAATAATAGATACTTTGGCATTTAATTCAGCTCTTTGAGCATCATTTTGATTATTGCCGTTATCTTTAAAAAATATCTTTAGTTCATATTCATGTTTTTCTCCATTAGCACTTCTAAAAGAACCAGTACCAAATTTGTAAAAGCCATCTCCATTTATAAAACCCTCGGCGGAGTCTATTGGATTACCACCAGTGCTATTTAATAAAGTTAGTTCATATGATAAATAGTAATTAGGAAAAGTGTTTGTAGTTATATTTAATCCTAAATTATAAATCATAGGTTCGTTTGTTGTGTTGTAAGCTGTCATAGTAAATGTTTTAGTTACCCAAGGTTCTTCTTTTGGATAAATATGACTAGCTACAACATTTTCATCACCTTCAGTATAAACAATTTGCATACGACCTGAGGTTAATGAAATAATGCTTGCTGATTCAAGACCAGTTATTCTGGCAGACAAATAAGCCGTAGTTACTCCAATTAGGACTACAGCTAATGCAATTATTGATACAATGATAGTTATTTTATTCTCTTTTTTCATAGAATACCACTCTATTCTATGTTTTTATTATATCAAGTTTAACAGTCTATTTCAACAAACTTAAATAATTATCAAGAATTGTAAAAATATCGTT
>CACXGV010000058.1 GCA_902767375.1 uncultured Erysipelotrichaceae bacterium | reverse complement strand
TAATTTACAAGAATTATCAAAAGTATTTAATCTTACAGTTGATTATTTATTAGATAATGATAATTCATTACCAGCTTTATCTATGAAGAAAGAATTAGATAAAGATAAATACGAAATGAATGGAAAAGGTTATAAACAAATATTAAAGGACTATTATACTGAACCATGGGAAATTTATGAGTTATTAAGAAGTGAAAATAAAGGAAAACTTGCATCGTTTGTAAGTGACTGGATAATTGGTGCAGGTGCAATGGAAACTGTAGATGCACTAAATGATACAACACCATATTATTTAATCAAAAAAGATGGTTTAAAACTACTAGTTAATATTCATGATTATATTCTTGAAGTAATTGAATTACCAGAAAACACAAATGATAAAAAGTTTGTTTATGGTAAGAATAAATTTAAACAATTTAAAAAAATTGAATTAACAAAATAAAATATTATAGTTGAAAACAAATCTACTAATACTTACGAAAATATTGCCTTCTCATATAAAAAAATTAAAAACAAAAATGCAAACCTTAGCTTTTCTACAACCAATTATCATGTCTTAAGAGCTGGATTAATTGCTACCGAGCAAGGATTAACTATTGAAGGGATAGGTTCTAAAACTAAAGTATATTTTTGGATTAATGCTTTTATTAGAGAATTTATTGGAACATTGTATGCTGAAAAAAAGAAGCATATTTTCTTCTTCTTACTTATAACTTTATGTATCACCATAATGATTGGAATAACATATATTGAAAATAATATTTAAATTATATGATATAATTATAAAAGATTTGGATGTGATATTATGAAAAAAATATTTGGGGGAATTAATTTGAGTTGGTTAAAACTAATTATTATGGCAATTATTGCAGGAGTATATACTGCTATAATGGCAATGCTACCAATAGCACGTGATACATCATTTAGTGATTTAACTGTAACATTTGAAGTATGGATATTTTTTGGCATATTCATAATTATGAATAGTAAATCTGCTAAAGATTCCGCCCTTAAATGTTTTGTATTTTTCTTAATCAGTCAGCCATTAGTGTATCTAGTTCAAGATATAATAAATCACACTAATTTATTTGGAACTTACTATAGATTTTGGATTCCTTGGACAATAGCTACTATTCCAATGGGATTTATAGGATATTATATGAAGAAAGATAAGTGGTGGGGATTATTAATTCTGGCACCAATGTTATTATTCATAGGCGAAGAATATGCAGGTTATTTATCTAAAACGATGTTCTCTTTTCCAAGACATCTTTTGACTACAATTTTTTGCATAAGTACATTAATTATATATCCGTTAGCAATATTTAAAAACAAAATTGCCAAATATGGAGGATTAATAATAAGTTGTTTATTAGTCATTGGGGTAGCAATTATATGTATAATAAATCCACCGGTATACAGTACTACTGTATTATCTAATGGTAGTAAATATACTTTTGACGATTCTTATAAAGTTTATTTACTAGATAAAAAATATGGTGATTTAAGTATTAAATATGAATCTGGAATAGAAGACTGGATGGTGCATGCGGAATTTAAAAAAGCTGGAAAAACAATTATGGTACTAGAATCTCCAGATGGAAATAAAACACTATTTGATATTTCTATTAGAAGAGATACATATTCTATAAAAGAAAAAAGCAATTAATATTATTTATAAAAAACGGATGAAAATCCGTTTTTATAGTTATATATAATAATTTAGTATATTCAGAATAATATAGTTTTTTTATAGAATATATGTTATATTATTTTTACATAAATAACATGATTATTCATAGATTGGAGGAAACAAATGGAAAACGTAACATGGATGAAGCTTGACAATGCTGCATTAATTTATCCTCCAACAATTAAGAAAAAATATGCTGCTATGTTTAGACTTACTATTACTTTTAACGAAAAAATAGATATTGAAATATTAAGAAAAGCTCTTGCTAATACATTAAAACGTCTTCCATCATTTTCCTATCGTTTAAAGAAAGGATTATTTTGGCATTATTTTGAAAGAATAGATGGACTTCCTCCAATACTTCCTGATGTAAAGAATCCTATGAATAGGATCAATTTTCATGAAAATAATTATTTTTTATTTAGAGTAAGAGTATATGAAAAAAGGCTAGCATTAGAATTTTTTCATGCTCTAACTGATGGAACCGGTGGAGTAACATTATTATTAACCTTATCAAGAGAGTATTTATATTTAAAATATAATGCCGATATTCCCTACACAGATAAAATACTAAACTTATCAGATAAACCAAACAAAAAAGAATATGAAGATAGTTTTAAAAAATACACAGGTGCATCAGGTTTTATCCCAAAAGAAAGACCAGCTTATCATTTAAAAGGAACAATGTTACCAAGTAATATGCTAAATATTATTACTGGAAAAATAGATGTAAATAAGCTTAAAGAATTATGTCATAGATTTGATTGTACGATTACCGAATTTTTAACAAGCATTATGTTCTTAGCACTTCAAGAAATTCAAAATAATCATCATGATAAGAAGAGTAGGCCTATTAAAATATCAATTCCTGTTAATTTAAGAAGGATTTTCCCTTCTAGTACCCTCCGTAACTTCTCATCATATGTAAATCCAAAACTTGATACAAGCCTTGGCGAATACACTCTTGAAGAGATAATAAGCGAAGTAAAGTCTCAACTAAGTTTTAAGGTTAACGAAAAACGCCTACGTTCAAAATTCACTGGCAATGTAAAAGCCGAAAAAAATATACTTGTTAGAATCATGCCTAGTTTTATAAAAAAATATGCTTTATCAATTAGTGACTATTTAATGGGAGATAGATATTGTACCACCACATTCTCTAACTATGGTTATATAAATATTCCTAAAGAAATGGAAAAATACATAACTGATATAGGCTTTATGTTAGGTAGAAGCCGCAATAAACATGGATCTGTTGGCTGTATATCATGTATGAATAATTTATATATTACTTTTACAAGTAGAATAAAAGAAACCGAGTTTGAAAGATTATTTTTTACTAAACTAGTAGAGTTAGGCATAGAAGTTTCTATTGAAAGTAATGAAGGAGGAATATAATGTATTGTTATAAATGTGGAGTTAAACTTAAAGATAATTTAAAAAGATGCCCTTTATGTAAAACTTACTTGAAATATGCTAAAAATACAAGTGAATTATCTGCATATTCAAATATCATAGACGATGTAGGAGGGCATATCAACTTTAAGTATATAAGTAAAATACTATTATTAATTCTTGTTTTATCTGCTTTAATAACAGTAATATGTAATTACTTTATAAGTGGTAAAATCACTTGGTCAATCTATGTTATAGCATCAATTACATATTTGTCATTTCAATTATCATTTCTTTATTTTAAAAAGAAATTATTTCCAGCAATATTAAGCATGATCGGATTAGAATACTTATTATTTACTATTGCATATCTAAATAATGGAATGCATTGGTATTTGTATTTAGTAATGCCCAATATATTTGCTGTCTGGCTAATAATTGTATTATCTGTTTATATTTTCAAAAGAAAAAAGAGAAATCTAATGAGAAATATCCCAATAATATTTTTTATTATATCTTCAATTTTAATAGTAACAGAAATATTAATAGATCTATATCTCCGTAATATTATAAAACTTACTTGGAGTTTATATGCATCTATTCCTATATTAGTAATTAGCTTAATCTTCTTTATTGCATCATTTAACAAACATATCGTGGAAGAGTTAAAGAAAAGAGTCTTTATATAGGTAAATTATCGTAAAATTGACAAATAAATGTAAATGTGATACAATTAAATTGCGTTGAAAGAGAAAAGTACCCAAAAGAGTTATTCAAGTGAGTTAGGTATAGTGTGAACTAATAATAACATTTGGCGAAAGAACACTCTAGAGCAGACTACCGAAAAGAGCATTCTTAGTAGACTAGTCCGGAGGGCAATCCGTTATCATGTTGCTAGGTTTGTTAGAACTGAAAAAAGAGATTACTGTAATAACAAACCATTTATATATATATAGATGGTTTTTTTAGTAATAAATTAAGGTGGCACCGCGGATACCCGTATTCGTCCTTATTTGTAGGATGATACGGGTTTTTTATATAAAAAAAGAAAGGGGGGAAAATGAAATGACAGAAGAAGCAAGATTATTAGATTACTATGATAAAAAATATCATGTAGAGGGATTAAATGAATTATTTCAATTTATACCATATTTAAAATCATTAGTAGTAAGAGATCATATAGATGTAGATAAAATTATAGAAATATTACCTAGTGATATCATTATTAAACAAGATATTGTTCAGTTACTATCACTAATGAGAAGAGCACATTGTTATTTTGGTTTTACAGTTCCCGTATCGTATAAAATAATAGAATCTTATGTTAAAGGAGAAGATATATCAAAATATGGAGACAGACCATCATACATAATGAAATTAAATGGAGAAACAATAGTAGAAGATGCAACTTTTACAATTGGAGAACTAATAGGTAGCACTCAAAAAGTAAAAGAATATGTTAGAAAGAAGAGATAGAATGAAAGAATATAATAATCATAATCAATTAGAGTAGATAGAACCTACAAACTATCTTTCTAATAAATCAAAAATTAGAAAGAAAGGGAATTTTATGAAAAAAGAATTAAGTTATTTAGAAACAATAAAAGCAATAGATGAAGTAAAAAAGTATTTTGAAAGACAATTGGAGACAAAATTATCTTTAACGAAGGTTCAAAGTCCATTATTTGTTAAATCTGATTCAGGTTTACAAGATTCTTTAACTGGAGTAGAAAAAGGGGTTTGCTTTACCAAAGGTAAAGAAAAATTTGAAATAGTACATTCTCTAGCCAAATGGAAAAGAGATGCTCTTGGAAGATATGCTTTTCCAATGCACACTGGATTATATACCGATATGAAAGCAATTAGAAAAGACGAAACTGTTGACGATATTCATTCTTTATATGTTGAACAATGGGACTGGGAAAAAGTTATTAGTAAAGAAGATAGAACTATTGATTATTTAAAAGAAACAGTAAAAAGTATTTATAAAGCCGTAAGACAAACTTCTACCTTTATTAAACAAAAATATCAATTTATTACAGTTGATCTTCCCAAGAGCATATATTTTATCACTAGCCAGGATTTAGAAGATATGTATCCAGATAAAACTCCAAAAGAAAGAGAAGAACTAATTGTTAGAGATAAAAAAGCAGTATTTATAATTGGAATTGGAGATAAATTAAAATCTGGCATTCCACATGATCTAAGAAGTCCTGATTATGATGATTGGTCTTTAGATGGAGATTTGCTTGTATATGATAAAACTCTTGATAAAGCCATTGAATTATCTTCTATGGGAATAAGAGTAGACGAAGAATCTCTTATTTCTCAATTAAAAAAATCCGATTGCTTAGACCGACTTGAACTACCATATCATCAAAAAATAGTCAAATGTGAATTGCCTTATACTATTGGTGGTGGAATAGGAGAGTCTAGAATATTAATGCTTTTATTAGAAAAAACACATATTGCAGAAATACAAGCATCTAGTTGGGAAACAAAAATAATAAAAGAATTAAAAGATAAAAAAGTTTTATAATCCAACTATATACTTTCAAGAATATGTCGAAGAAAGGCTATATTAATATAGCCTTTTTATTATGTATATTTTATGCAGAAAATAAATACTCTAAACATTGGCAATTTGTTAATAAAATAACTATTATCTATTTACAAATATTTTTAAAATGATATAATTTTCATGCTTAGGAGTGGTAAGAATGAAATTAATAAAAAGACTTTTTAACTGGGATTTAATGGATTTTGGCAAAGCAATATTTGGATCATTCCTTTTTTGCTTTGCAATTAATTTCTTTGTAGTTCCCAATAATTTATATACAGGTGGCATATTAGGATTATCTCAGTTAATAAGAAGTATCTCTATAGAAATCTTCAATCTTAATACTACATTTGATTTTAGTGGAATTATCTATTATGTCATTAATATTCCATTATTTATCATCGCATATCGTAAGATTGGCAAAACTTTTTTCTTTCGCACCTTATTCGCTGTATCTATCCAAGCAGCATTGTTATCAATATTACCTTCAAAACTATTACTAAATGATACCATTACAAATGTAGTTATTGGTGGCCTAATAGGTGGAGCAGGTGTAGGAATCCTATTATCAAGTGGAGCATCAACCGGTGGTACCGATATTATTGGTTTAGCAGTAGCAAAAAAAGATAATCATTTTTCCGTTGGTAAACTGGGTTTATTAATCAATTCTATTATTTATATTATTGCTGGCTTAAGATACGGCTTAGAAGTAATGATATATTCTATTATTTATTCGGCAGTAGACAGTTTAATGGTAGATAAAATGCATGAACAAAATATCTGCTCAACAGCCTTTATCTTTTGCAAAGAAAATCCTCGAATAATTAATGATTATATAAAAAATGAACTAAATAGAGACTTTACTTATTGGGATGCTAAAGGAGGCTATGATGATTCTAGAACCTATATAATCTACACAGCCTTAACCAAGTATGAACTAATAAAATTAGAAAGATATATCAAAAAATCCAATATCCGCTCATTCATGATTAAAAGTGAGGGCATCGGTATTAAAGGAGAATTTGAAAAACAGTTTTAATAAAAAAATATGATATAATTTAAATATAAGGAGTGTATTATGGATCTTACAATAAATATTTATTATACCGGTGAAAATGTTTTAAAAAATAGATTTAATATTCCTCAAGAATTAATTCCTGTATGTTTACTTCCTCTAGGTTATAAAACTGATGAGTGCCCATTAAATCATCTTCACAATATAAGAAAAAATATTGCTGAGATTATAGAATACAAATAGGAATTAATATGAAAAAAGTTTTAATAATTATTTTAACACTAATCATTCTATCTGGATGTACAAGCAAGAATAATAATGAAAGCAAAACAAATGCAAATAATGGGAATAACTTAAATATAAATAACGAAAATAGGGAGGTTAAATCTATGAAAATTATTATCAATAATAAAGAGTATTCAGTTAATTTAGAAAATAATGAAACTGTAGATGCATTACTAAATCTTCTACCATTAGATATAACTATGAACGAACTAAATGGAAATGAAAAATACTATTATTTAGATACAACTTTACCAGTAAATTCAACTATCCCCGGAAAAGTAGATGCTGGAGATATTATGATTTATGGAAATAATTGTTTAGTTATTTTTTATAAAACATTTGATACCTCATATAGTTATACCAAAATAGGTCATATCGATAATTTACCAGAACTTAATGAAAAACCTAATGTGATCATCAAAGCTGAATAACAATTATTTATTCTATAATATCAAACCCTAGTAATATTTCCTGTTAATATAGTAAAAAACATCATATGATTTACATGTGAAAGGAGAAAAAATGAATCAAGAAAAAATTGGCAAGTTTATTGCCAAATGTCGTAAAGAGAAAAAAATAACCCAAACAGAGTTAGCTGAAAGATTAGGCGTAACTGATAAATCAATAGGAAATTGGGAAAACGGACGCAATATGCCGGATTTATCTTTATTTAAACCACTATGTGATGAACTAGGCATTACCATTAACGAACTAATGAGTGGTGAAAAAATAAGTAAAGAAGACTATCAACAAAAGCTAGAAGAAAATATTGTTAAAACAATCGACTACTCAACCAAAAGAATAAATAAATATAATACCTATATTGGGATAGCTTTAATGATATTTGGACTATTCATTTCTTTATCAGCTATTATGATGTTTAAAAGTGAGAGTAGTTGGGGTAGTGTATATTCTGTCTTTGGTATTATCTTGTTTGTTATTGGCTTAGCAAAAATAACAAAGAATATCAAATTTACTACAAGAATATTATTAATAATTGTAGTCTTTATTGGATCGTTAGGAATATTGCATTTTACTGATTATATAAGCGTTAAACATAATAATATTGCCCCAAGATTTAGAACCACAGTTTTATATTTAGGTGGAGAACAAGAGGTTTTATACTACGATACTTTATTCTATGATGTCATAAAATGCGATAAAGACTTTAATATAGTTCAAAATAAGAATTATACTCACGAAGAATTATTTAATTATTGTGAATCTCATAAATAATAATTACGATAGATACTATCATCAACCAAATAAATAACTTCCTTAACATCATAGTTATCTTTAATCATTAAATTCATAGAATAGATTACAGATTCAATTAAATTAGAATTATTTAAGCTATTAAATAATTCTTTTTTTATAGATAATTCCAAAATATCTGAGTTAATCTTATAATCAATATTCTTCGCCGCTTTTATATAACTAATTAAACCAGTTTGATAAGTACTTTTACTAGCCATCTCACTTATAATGATTTCCATCTTTTCATTATCGTTACTTTCTACATAAGTAATAGGGGTATAGTAATAATAATCTTCTTCAGTCTTATTCAAATAGTATATAGTTACTTTTTGATTACCTTTAAGATTAGAAATATTATACTTTGTATTTATACCAAAAGTTCTATCCAAAACAGGTTCAATTTTTATACCAGAGTAGGGAAGCTTTTCCAACAAGTTACCATCAACATATATTGAGACTTTATTAATGCCATCTAAACTAGTAAAAGTATATATTATAGAGCTTATAATATTGCTTTCATCTTCTTCAGATATATTTAAAAACTCTTTAGAAAAGTTTAAAACAATCAAATCTTCTTTTATATCATAAGACAATAATTTAGTATTCTTAGGAATAATTCCTTTAAAATCTTTTTTTAAATAGTGCGATTCATTACTATCTAATGTTAAATAATTTAGCATCTTTATTATTTTCTTATCTAATTCTTTTTCCTGCATTATAATATCTACTCTCGATAAATAGTTATTTCTATCCAGTAAGTAGAGAATATTTTTTTCTGTAGTAATCCTATTATTTAAAGTAGTTACATTGCTATCATTAGTTGGAAATATCCAAATCATAAATATTATAAATATAGCAGATATAATTAATAAAAATCTTTTAACTAGTTTATTCTTTAGCATAACGCCTCCCATAAATTATATTCTAAAATAAAACAAAAAGTCGTTAAAAACGACTTTATAAAGATATTTCACCTAATTTTATTAATTCTAAAATAGCACCAGATCTAGTCTTAACATTTAATTTTTGCATAACATTAGATATATGGTTTCTAACGGTTTTCTCACTAATATTTAATTCATAACTTATATCTTTGGTACTATTATTAAGTATAAGTAAGTTAAATATTTCTTTTTCTCTTTTAGTTAAAATATTACTCATATTACCTCACTTTCAAAAGTATCTTCACTTTTAGTTTATGAATAATACTTTTATATGTGAGTATTTATTGATATTTTACTGTAATATATTTCTTTTCTTTAAACTCATTTTGAATGGCCCTTATAATGCTGTTTGCATCCTTATAAGAACCACTTTTAGAAGAGATTATTACATTAATATTATCATCTTTTATTTTGATAAAACTCTTAAGATTAAAAGTTTTAAGAATTAACTCCTCCAACGCATTTTCTTTCCCCTTAATAGAGTTGATCGTTTTAAGTTTTTCAAAGGCGTTATTTTTTTCTTCCGCACCTTTATTTTTATCCAAAAGAGTATTCTGCAATTCTTCCATTTCCGCTAGCACTTTTTCATCATCCTCAATCCTAAGCGTAGCAAGCGAATCTTCCTCATTTATCACTGCAGAAGAAGTATTGCTTTTGGTTATATCACTATCTAAAAGCTTTGACAAAGAAGCATCCGGCAGAGCAATATAATAAACAGCAAGTACTAATATTAAACTGAATAACGTTAAAAACCATAATTTTTGTTTATTAATCATAAATCCTCCATTAATAAATTATATTAGT
>CACXGV010000057.1 GCA_902767375.1 uncultured Erysipelotrichaceae bacterium | reverse complement strand
TCATTACGACGATATCTTTTACCAATATTACCTGATTCGTCATAAGTACACATAAATTCTTTAGATAGTTCTTGATATATTTCCATAGCTTTTTCAGCATGATTCTTTTTAATTAATGGAAGAACAGCTAATTTATATGGTGCTAGGAATGGATTTAGTTTAAGTACTTCTCTAGTGTCTCCGCTATCTAAAGTTTCTTCATGTAGTCCTTCTGATAGTACAGCCAAAACTAATCTATCTAGCCCTACAGATGGTTCAATTACATATGGAAGATATTTTTCATTTGTTTCAGGATCTAAATATCTTAAATCAGCTTTAGAATGATTCATATGAACTCCTAAGTCATAATCAGTACGATCAGCGATACCCCAAAGTTCACCAAATCCAAGTGGGAAGTTATATTCAATATCAGTTGTTGCTTTAGAATAGAATGCTAGTTCTTCTTTAGCATGATCACGATATCTTAAGTTTTCTTTTGATAGACCGATGGTATATAAGAAATTCATACAATAATCTTTCCAATATGCAAACCATTCTAAATCTGTTCCTGGTTTACAGAAGAATTCTAATTCCATTTGTTCAAATTCTCTAGTTCTAAAGATAAAGTTACCTGGAGTTATTTCATTTCTAAATGATTTACCTGTTTGTCCAATACCAAAAGGTACTTTAGCACGCATTGCTCTTTGAACATTTACAAAGTTAACAAAGATACCTTGAGCGGTTTCTCCTCTTAAGTAAACAGTATTTTTAGAATCTTCAGTTACTCCCATATGAGTTTCAAATAGTAAATTAAATTTTCTTATTTCAGTGAAATTATGGGAACCACATTTAGGACAGGCAATATTATTATCTTTAATAAAATCTTCTAATTTTTTATTATCCCAACCATCACCAGTTTCTTTTCCTTCAGTAAAGTCTTCAATTAATTTATCAGCACGATGTCTGGCCTTACATTGTTTGCAATCAATTAAAGGATCAGTAAATGAGGCTACATGGCCTGATGCTACCCAAGTTTCGGGATTCATAAGAATTGCTGAGTCTAGTCCATAGTTATTAGGAACTTCTACAATAAACTTTTGCCACCAAGCTTTTCTAATATTATTTTTTAGTTCTACACCTAAAGGACCATAATCCCAAGTATTGGCTAAACCACCATAGATTTCTGAACCTTGAAAGATATAACCATATTGTTTAGCATAATTAACCATTTTTTCCATATTTTTTTCCATAAAAATCTCTCCTTCTTAAAAATAAAAGACCCTAGGCATAGGGGCGCTTTATAGCACGGTCCCACCCTATGCAAGAGTCTTCATTAGTTTATAGCTCGTTCTTTTCCAAGGAAGTCATCGCTTTAAAATATATTTTTATTATAGCATTTTTATTATTTTATGCAAGTAAATATTTAATTTAGAATTTTTTTTGATATAATTATAATAGGAAGTGATAGTATGAATGGATTAACTTTTAAATTTAGTGATAATGGTGAAGAATATAAAGTAATGGATATTTTAGCTCCTAGTAATAGTAAATATCAATATATTATTTATACTAATGGGGAAGAAATATTTGCATCAAGATATAGTGTTAGTAAAGATAAAAAAGTTACTTTAAGTGATGTTGAAGAAGAATATGAATGGGATTATATTGATAAAGTATTAATGGAGGGTAAAAATGACAAGTAGTGGAAAACATTTAGCTAAAAATAATAAAAATACTAAAGGTGGTGCAATTATTCTTGTAGGAACTATTTTAGTTACTTCATTACTTGCTAGATTGGCAATTAAAGCTGATACTAAAATGGAAATGCCACTTGATAATAGTCATACAATTTCAAATACTGAACAAGGAATGTCTTTAGATAGTGTTCTTAATCATATTAAATATAACTATGCTACAGTAGATAAATATGGAATGACCGAAACAGGTTTAATCTTTGAATATTTTCAAAGTCAAATTAGAGGTTTAAGTCCTGAAGAACAACAAGCTAAATTATTAGAATTAATAAATGATGAAAGATTATTCTATAATGTTTATGAATATGTCTTATCTTATAGAAATACTCCTATTCATGAATTTGAGATGGTTGATGTAAATTTAGATAATTATCAAGCAATTATAAATAATGAAGAAGTTATGGGATTAGTTAATAAGTACTGTGCGGCTTATAAAATTAGTCCAGAAGTAATAGTTGCCCTACTTGCTGAAAATTCAGTAGATGGAAAAATAGATAGAAATAATCCTTTTGGTTTAAATAGTTCTTGGCTTGGTGGTATTACCTCATCTAGATCGGCTTGGAATTATGATACTAATTCAAAAGATGATTTAATGAAGATGCAATCATCTGCTTCTAGTTCATTTGAAAGTGCAATTAGGTATGGGATTATGTGTTATGCAGGAAGTGCTAAAGAAGCTAATGGTATTACTGATGATACAATTAGGATATTCTATGCCGGAGTTAATACTCGTATTAGTGATAGCAATCCAGTTATTGAACAATTTAAAAATGAAGTTTTATCTTATATAGCAAAAGCTGGTGGTACTGATAGAATTGATTTAAATTATATTTTTACATTATCAGAATCTTTTCAAAGAGAAATGCATGAAGTTTATGGACATGAACTTACCCAAGATGAGATAATTGATATTGTTAATGATATTTGTAATGAATTAGCACCTCACTTACAAGTAAGTAATGGTAAAAGAATGTAAAAAAGAATGCTAAGCATTCTTTTTTTATATTCTAGTTGGATTATTATCTATTTCTAAGTTAACTTTATTATTGGTTTTATAAATATTATCTAGTTCTAATAAAGATTTTTTTATTTGTGAGTAATCTTTATATTTTAAGATTATTTGGAAACGATAAATATTATTTATTTTAAACATAGAAGCAGTGGTTGGTCCTAAGATAATAACATCTTTTAGATTATTATTTAAATATTTGTGAGCTTTAGATACTTCGTTAGATGCTTCATTATAATCCTTAGAAGTTATTCTTAAAATAGTTAGATAATAATATGGGGGATATTTTAAAATCTTGCGAATATTCATTTCATAGTTAAATAAGGATTTATAATCATTATTTTGAACATATAAAAGAGTTTTGTTATCAGGATTAAATGATTGCATGATTACTTCACCAGGAAGTTCTTTACGGCCAGCACGGCCTGCTGTTTGAGATAAAAGTTCAAAGGTTCTTTCACCACTTCTAAAGTCAGGGATATTTAGTGATTCATCAGCATTAATTACACCCACTAAAGTTACATTTGGAAAGTCAAAACCTTTAGATATCATTTGAGTGCCAACAATAATATCTACTTTTCCTTGTTCGATAGATTCAATTAATGATTTACTACTTCCCTTTCTTGAGGTAGTATCAATATCCATTCTAATAACATTTGCTTGATATCTTTCTTTTAATTCTTCTTCTAATTTTTCGGTACCAAGGCCATAACTAGTTAAAGCTTTTTCATGACATATTGGGCATACTTCTGTGTTTACTAGAGTATATCCACAATAATGACATCTTAAATGATTAGAAGATTTATGATAAGTTAAAGTAATATCACAATGAGGACATTTAAAAGTATATCCACAACTTTTACAAGTAATAATTGTATTAAATCCCCTTCTATTTAAATAAATAATAACTTGTTCTTTTTTAGATAGACGATCTTTAATTTTAGAATCTAATAAATCACTTATAATCATATTTCCTTTACGGTATTCATCTTGCATATTTACAATAGATATTTTGGGAAGTGTGGCTTTCCCTATTCGTTTGGATAGAGTTAGTAATTTATAGACTCCTTTTAAGGCTCTAGCCATGCTTTCTAAAGATGGAGTGGCACTACCTAAAAGAACTGGACAATTATGATAAATACCTCTTTGAATAGCAATATCTCTAGCATGATATCTAGGATTATTATCTTGTTTATAATTAGTGCTTTGTTCTTCATCTAGAATAATTAAACCAATATTTGTAAAAGGGACAAAGATAGCACTGCGAGTTCCAACTACAATTTTAACATCACCATTTAAGATTTTATGGTATTCATCATATTTCTCGCCTTCAGATAAACTACTATGAAAGATAGCAACTTTAGAAGAAAACCTTTTATAAAATCTTTCAACTATTTGGTTAGTTAAAGTTATTTCTGGAACTAACATAATTACTTCTTTACCTTTAGATATTACTTCTTCAATTAAATTCATATATACTTCAGTTTTACCTGATCCTGTAATACCATGAAGTAAGAAGATATTATGATTATTTAAAGATTTTTTAACTTCATTAACTGCTATAGTTTGATCAGAAGTCAAAGTTAAGGCCGATTCTTCTTTTTTATCAATATTGATGCGATAAATATTTTCTTTTTTGATTTTAATTATATTTAGATCTATTAATTTGTTAATAATTTCAGAGTTATACTCATTTTTTAAAATAATTTCACTTTTTAATAATCTATTTAGAAGTTCTAGTTGTTTGGTTCTTCTTGGATAGTTATTAATATAGTCTAGAGTATTTTCTTTAGATACTAATTCAAGATATTCATGATATTTTTGATAATTTGACTTGATAGTTTTTACTTTCATAGATGAAGGAAGCATACACTGATAAGCAGTTATTAGTGAACATAAAGTATTTTCTTTAATATATTTACCTAAAGATAATAATTCTTCGTTTAAAATAAAGTCTTCATTTTGTATATCAATTATTTCTTTTAGGTTTTGAGTATCGGTATTGTCTTTAATGTTTACTACAAAACCATTAATAGTAGTTTTACCAAAAGGAACGATTACTTTCATGCCTACTTTTAATCTATTTTGTAAATTACTTGGAATTAAATAAGTAAATTCTTTGTCAATAGATTTAGCACTATATTCAGTTAAAACTTCAGCATACATAGTAATCACCTTCTTTATATATAATTATTTTACTTCATTTCAATCTCTTTTGCATCTATATACTTATAATTTAAAGCATTATTACTGCTTACAACACTTTCACCTATCTCATTTTCTAAATCTTCTCTTGCATTACTAGCAATTTTGCCACCACGTTTAGCTACCTCTATATTTTCAGTTAAACCTTTTGGTTTTTTCTTTTTAGCAATTTCCCTAGTTGCGAATTCTCCTAAATCTGCAAGTGCTACCTCAATATCAGACATATTATCTCGAAGTGACTCTTTTCTAAGTCCTTTAAAATGTTTATATTCTTTTGCAGTCATACCAGACCATTCTTTATAGATTTCATTTGTTAGGATTGCATATTCTTTGGATTCAGTTATTCCTCCATCTTTCCACACATCAGTAAGCCCTTTTCTATCCTGGATGCTTTTTATTCTTTTAGATATCCATTTTTCATCATAGCCTTTGACTCTATATAAATCTATTGATCTTTGGACGGCTAATGAAGGATCAAATGTTTCATCTATTCTTTCACTACCTAATTTTGCTAGCCACTCTTTAATTGGCTCTGCATTCTTACTAGGAATTGACTCAATAATTCTAAACATTCCTTCAATATCAACAACATCTGTCATACGATACTTACCATCTTTAGCTTTAAGTTTCAAAGCGTTACAATTTGTAACGGTTTCGTTTCCTTCATCTTTAAGTCTTTTTTTAAGCACTCTCCAATATGTTTGTGGATTATTACTTTCTGAAACAACACTAACTATGTCGACGACACTTATAAAGTATTTTTCTTGGTCTTTATCCCAAATAGTTCTAATTGTTTCATTATTAAATATTTTATTTATTAAATGCATTTTTTCTTCATTCATTTTTTCAAAACCTCCTATTATGATTATATCAAACATTTGTTTTGGGTACAAGTATTTTTTAGATTTATACTATACCATAAAATTCCATATTTTATAGTTTGACTTTGTAGTACATTTGTTCTATAATTATTTTGGGTGGTGCAAATGGATAATTTATATGTTAAAAGTAATATTATTGCAATAGATTTAAAGAGTTTTTTTGCATCATGTGAATGTATAGAAAGAGGTTTAGATCCTTTTACTACTCCTTTAATTGTTTGTAATCCAGAGCGAAATGGATCAATAACTTTGGCAGTTACTCCTTTTTTAAAACAATTTGGAGTGCCTGGAAGATGCAGAGTTTATGAACTTGATAAGTATCCTATTCCTAAAGATATTAAAATTATTAAGGCTCCTCCTAGAATGAGTTTATATATTCAAAAAAGTAAAGAAGTACTTAGTATATATTTAGAATTTGTAGCTAAAGAAGATATGCATGTTTATTCAATTGATGAAGTATTTTTAGATGTTACTAATTATTTAAAAATGTATAAGATGACTACGGAAGAATTAGCGGTTACAATTATTAATCGAATTAAGGAAAAAACTGGTCTTACAACAACGGCAGGGATTGGACCTAATTTACTTTTAGCTAAAGTAGCGATGGATATTGAAGCTAAACATAATCCTAATAATATTGGAATTTGGACTTATGAAGATATTCCTAATAAATTATGGACAATTACTCCCCTTTCTAAGATGTGGGGTATTGGTCCAAGGATGGAAAAAAGGCTTAACAAATTAGGGATGTATTCAATTGGAGACATTGCTCATTATGATAAGACTAAATTAAAAGATAAATTTGGGATTATGGGAGAACAATTATGGTATCATGCAAATGGTATTGATTTATCTAAAATTAGTGATTTTAATGAAGTGGTAAAAGATAAATCTATTTCACATAGTCAAATATTATTTAAGGATTATAATGAAGAAAACATTCAAATAATTATTAGAGAAATGATTGAAGTTCTTTTAAGAAGACTTAGAGCAAGTAACAGACAAACAGCATTAATTGGTTTAGGTATTGGATATTCTAAAAGTTATGGTGGTGGTTTTTATCATGTTCATAAGATTGATACTCCTACTAGTTCTGAAAAAGAAATATATGATATATGTTTAGATTTATTTGATAAATATTATGAAGGATTTCCAATTAGAAAAGTTAGTTTATCATTTGGAAGACTTTCTAAAGATGATTCTATTCAATTAAATTTATTTGAGTCTTTTGAAGAAATAAAAAAAGATAAAGCCGAAAATAAAGCAATTGATGAAATTAAACATAAATTTGGAAATAATAGTATTTTAAAAGCATCTAGTTTACTTGATGATTCTACTATTAGGGAACGAAATGGTAAAATTGGAGGTCATAATGCAGGATAGAGGCATGATAAAATGGGCTCCTTTTAATTCTGTAATTAATAGTAAATATTTAGTTTATGATATTGAAAGAGAAAAATCTAAAGTTGTTAAGCCTGTTTTATCAGAAGAACAATTAGAAGAAATTGAAAATAATGTTTTAGAGTCTTTTATTAATCAAACTCCCCTTCTCTTTAAAATATATCAAGCAGGTTTTATTAAGGAATTAAAAGGAACTGTTATTAAAATAGATACTACTAAAAGAAAAGTAGTTTTAGATAATTATAAATATTTATATTTTAGAGAAATTATTAGTGCATTAAGTACTACTCTATGTTAGAATAAAAAATTAATGGAGGATTGTATGGAAGTAAAGACTTATAAAGATGAAAGTGGTTATTATACTTATAATATTCGAAAGGATAATAAGTTATTTAGAATACTATTTGCTGGTAATTTAGATTTATATTGGACTTTTAGAGATTATAATGATAAAGATGATTATAGTTATGGAGATTTTGTAATTAAGAAAGAAGATGGATTATTATATTCTTTATTAGAAGATGCTTATGAAAGTATAAAATTAGCTGATCCATTTGATTACTGTGCTGAAATGAGATATAACCCAGTTGGAGATGTTACAGCTGTTATGTATGATTTTTCTAAATATGATATGTATAAAGATTTATTTGATGGAGAAAAGATTACTTGGATTAGTGATGATAGAGATTTAGAAAATGATTCACTTGTTCAAATATCTAAGAAAGATGGTAGTTTTATATTAGAATTTGCTAAAAAGAAAAAAGAAGATGATGAACATTATATGGCTGATTTTTCAGGTAAAAATATTACTATTCGTTTTAGAAATTCTGGTTCATATTACAATCCATTTAACTGTGTGTTTATGAAGATGTATAACTCTTTAGGAGGATATTCATCTGATTTTGGTGAAATGCCAGCAAGAAATTTTGGTGAAGTCCCTGGTCAAATACATCTTGAAGATCATGTATTAAGTTTAAGAAAATAATTTTTTTGCGAAAAATTCTTGATTTTAAGGCATACTTATGGTAATATTAGTATGTTCTTTGGGGAATTAGCTCAGTTGGCTAGAGCATCTGCCTTGCACGCAGAGGGTCAAGGGTTCGAGTCCCTTAT
>CACXGV010000056.1 GCA_902767375.1 uncultured Erysipelotrichaceae bacterium | reverse complement strand
ATTAACTGTTTCCCCATCGGTAAATCTAATAATTAACATCGAAGTACCTGTTTCAGTACTTGGGTCTCCTGTTACTGTTGATGAACCGGTACCAATGTCATCTTTATCTGGCTTGATACAATTGCGATCGCATTTATTATCATCATCGTCATCACACATGACATCACATAATCCATCACCATTTACATCAATATTTAAATCAGGTACTCCGTCACCATCAGTATCTATATTTGTATCCGGTTTTCCATCTCCATCTAAATCTAGATTAGTATCAGGCCATCCGTCACCATTTATATCACAGTTAATAGTACATTCTTTTCTCTTATCTTCATCAGAAGCATCATTAACTAAGTTCTTATCTGGTTTTCCATCTCCATCTGTATCAAGATTGAATATTGGCTTTCTTCTACCCATATAGTCGATGTTTAAATCTGGTTTGTTATTACCATTTGTATCTATATTGACTTCAGCTTTTCCATCATTATTTGAATCAATATTAATGTCGGCAATTCCATCACCATCAATATCTTTATTTAAGCTTGCAATATTCATATATCTAAATCCTAAATATGTTGATCCAATTAGAGCAAATAACAGTAACCAAATACCAAAGATAAGCCAACCTATCCCAATTACTCTTTTTACAACTTCAAAATTTAAATCTAATTTTTCTTTAGATACTTTTAAATCATATGGTAAATATACATAATCATCCTTGGGGTTATAAGTTAAACTTAAAACCTTCATTACATGTTTCTTGGTTACTTCTAAATTATCTTCATATATTTCTTTTAATTTAGCTTCAATAATCTCATATTGTCTTTTCTCGGTTTCAAGATTAAATTTGGCTAAATCTATAGTGGAACCAGGATATGTTGCAATGGGATTTATGACTCCTTTTTTCCTTGCCATTTGATCCTCCTTTTATTATTTTAATAGTGCTGATGCTTTTCTTATTCTTGCATAGTGATTATTAATAAAACCATTGTAAGCATTTCTAGCATTTTGTTTTTGTTCTTTTTTAAATGCTGATGCTTTGTTGATTTCTTTTTCTAATTCTTTCTTTAATTCATTTTCGTCTACTTCAAAGTTCTTTGCAAATTCATAAACGCTTTTTTGAATATTGGTAGTTTCCGGTAATGCAAGTGAACCAGATCTTGTTACTATCTCATTTAATATACCATAATTTAGGAAGTATGTCATTCCAAAATCTCTTTCAAAAGTTTTATTGGTAATGTCTATTTCTTCATTAACTTCTTTAACTGGTTTTTGAACTTGATAGTTTTCTAAGAATTCCCATAGTTCTAAGGCTTTAATAAAGTTTTGTTCTTTTAGAATAACATTAGTTTTTCTAATTGGACTTCTTACTGGGGTTGCATTTGCCATTGATTTCATAAATTTGCTAGCCATGAAGTCTTCAAGAATTTCTTGAATATGGGTAATTTTAGCTTCACGTTCAGCTACCATTTCTTCTGTTTCATACTCTTCTTGAAGATTTCTACTAGTTAAATTTAAAGTAATATCTATTTGTCTATTGTTATATATAGTGTTTGCTTTGTATTTAACATATTTTTCCTCTTTATTAGAAGCACTTTGTTCTTTATATGTTAATTGACTTCTAACAAATGTATATAAGTTGGTTATTAATGAATAGATAAAACGATTTTCATACAAATCTATTGTTTCTTCTTTAAAGATATTTAGTAGTTTGATTGGTTTAACCATTCCTTCTTCATCAACATCTTGAATAAGATTAGTATGAACAGCCAAATGTTTGATTGATTCTTCAGCTACTTTTTTGGTTTTCTCAATTGGTACGATATCCTCTTCTGCTACAATAAATCTTCTCGGATTACGAATTATTGTATCTAAGTAAGGTACTGCTTCATCTAATACATCTACCCAACCATAATCAACAGATACTTTATGAGCAATTTTTTTAACTTCAGTTGATGCAGTTGTTTTCTTAATAAAGTTTTGTAGATCATCCTGAGGAATATCTTTTACTAATAAGCCTAAATCATTTCTCATAAGGCTGCCTCTTTTCTATTCTTATATTGTTTTCTTTAATCTTCCTAAAAATGCTTTACATTCTTTCATTACATCGTTTCCAAATGTTTGATCTAAGAATGCTTCAAAGCCATCTATTTCTCCTCTTATGTAAGCTAGATTTAATTGGTCAAATTTTCTTAAAATTTTATTAGCGATTAGGTAATCAACTGCTACCATTTCATCGCCACCACATGCTACATAAACTGGAACAAATTCTTTTAACTGTTTTACGATACGATTACCAAATGCTAAACGGAAATGACTAATTACATAATCGTCCATTTGAGCAATTTTATTCATAGTTTCTTCACTTACTGGATATTTCTTTTGAGCTTCAGTAAATAGACTTGTAAAGTGTGTTGCTGTTATGTCTAATGCTTCAGTTGCTGGTGCCTCAAATTCAATACCTTTTGTATCAATATTGATTGGCATAGCACGGTCATAAACTTTATCAGTAATCATGAATGTTGAGTCATCGTTGTTGATAGTACCAATATACCACATGTTATTTGGTAATTTGAAACGTCCATTTTCAAGTAATTTAGGGTCACTATCCCAAGCATTTGGAACTAAGTCGATTACCCATTCATCTTGACTTGGAAGTTCTAAAATTGAAAGCATTTCAGCAAAGTAATATTCCACACGAGAAATATTCATTTCATCTAAAACTGTAATATAAATCTGATTATTATATTTAGCTTCATACATCTTGGCTAGTACTTCAGTTTCATTAAATCTCTTAGTAAATTCATTGAAGTATCCAAAGATTTCTGTACTATCTCTCCATGATGGTTGAACTGATGCAATTGTTGATTCATTTTTAATGAAGTATCCAAAGGCATAAGCTAGAGATGTTTTACCTGTACCAGAAATACCTTGTAAAATTATTAGTCTGTTTGAGGCAAATGATGCAATAAATAATCTAATTAAATCAATTGAATAATATAAATTCATTTTATTGGCAGCATAGTTTCTAAATTGCTCACATATACCCTCTAATGATATTGTTTCATTTAGTTCTGGTGCTACATAATCAGCATATTTTTGATCAATTTGAGTAAGTTTAAAGAATCTACTCTCGCCTTCTTTTAACTTATTAATAATATTGCCATTTTCGTCATATTCTACTTCCCCAGAAGCAGGATCAGTCATTTGCATGTACTTTTGATTTTCAGTTTTTAATCTAATAATATCATTATTTAAGTTTTCAATTTCATCAACTAATGCTTCTTGATGAGCTACAGCATGACGATATCTTACAAATCTTCTAATGATACGTACTATTATAAAGACAAGTAGTGAGAATAATGCAATTAGAGCTACTACTGCTAAGGCTATCATAGCTGTTCCACCAGCTCCCATTTGTCCTTTATATTTGTTAATTATTTCAATATAATGAACAATATTGAACATATTAACTAACTTTAAGCCAATAGTTTTTAGTATTTCCCAAACGCCTCCAATTAATGGCTCCATAAATTCCATAAAAAAGTCTCCACTTTGCATATTATTTTTCCTCACTTTCTTCAATTAAATCATTGTCTAATACAATGCCGGCAAAATTTTCTATTATAATTTTATTTCCTTGTTCTTTAATTTTAGTTACCAATTCTTTATTTAGTTCTTCAAAATCATTGCTTACAAGGAATTTGTCATTACTATATATTTTTTCTATTTTAGTCCCTTTACTACAATAAATATAGTAATCGATTTGATGGTCAAGTTTTTCTCGATATCCTTCAGTTAAATCTGTGTAGTTTATTAATATCTTTATATATTTGTTTGTAATATTATTATTAGTTATAGCACTTAATTCTTTCAAAGCAAAATCATTTTTAAGTATTTCTTTTTTTATTGGGATAAAGAATACTTTTCTTAATTTTCTTATAGAAAATAATTTCATTAAGGTTACTAAAGTTAAATCTTTACTTATTAAAGGCAACTTATTATCAATTCCATCTTTTTTGTATATATAATTAGAAGCATTTTGATCTATATTCTTAATTCCAGGAACACTATAATTATACTGACTTAAATAGTATTTATTGTTATCGGAAATACTTACATATCTATTGAATGATGTTTTACTGTTTAAGGTTTCGAATAGTTTTCTCTCAAGTTTTACTTTTTCTTTTACTAGTTCCAATAAGGCATTGGTATTCTTTTTGCCATTATCAATTAATTCAAAGGTTGGGATTCGGTTAAATTTGTCAAGTTTGTTAGTAAGTATCGTTTTATAATTATTCTTATTTGATTTATAAGGGCTAGTTGCCACATCTAAATCATTAGCGATTTTTAATATGGCAGCGGTTAGTATTATTTCTTTTTCATAGGCTTTTATTTCAAAACCACGTTTATGTTCAATGAAATAGTTAATGGTGCAAACCATTTCCCTATTCAAATTATATTTTGATACTTCTTTGTCATTAATGAATAACCTTATTATATTTTCATTATCTTTTTTGTCGGATATATTTTCAAAATAATTATTGATTACCCAAGAAAATAGACTGTCAGCATCTTTTCTTTTGTGCCACAATTTGTTTTTCTCAATTCCTAATATTTTAGATAATAAAATAGAGTATTCAAAAACGGTTTTAATCTTATAGTTGTAATAATCTTCAAATATTTTAGTATTCACTTGACCTACCTCTATTCTCATATTAAATTATAGCAAATGTAATTATTATTTGCAATAAGAATTAAAGCAAAAAAAAGACTAATCACTCTGATAAAATGACTAGTCCAAGTTTTTAGAATAATCGCCCAATTGTTAATAATTAAATAAATAATCATTAACAATATTTAGAAGTATTATCAGTACCATCTGGCAATTACTTATCTTTCGGAGTATTCTTTCTCCCTAACAATTGTTATATCTAGCGTAGATAAGATTACAATTAAGTAATTTCTTTACTACTAAGCACAAAAATTAATATCATTTATTAAATATTTTATTTTAAATATACTTTTATTTGATATTTAAAATATTATTTAATAAATTTTTTGTTTGCACATTTTACTTTTTATAAAATGTGCTTCATTAATTTTTATAATATGCTTGTATATCTTCTAGATAATACAAGTATAGCATACTTTTAAAAAAATGCAATACCTTTTTTAAATTTTTTTTATTTTTTGTAAATTTTATTTTTCATCTATTATGTAAGGTGCGCTTGATGTCCCATTTCCAGAGGAAATTTCGGTATTTGATTTAAGGGAAATGGCTGGCCTTAATCCCTTGTCTAAATCTGCATCGCTATCATCTAGTCCACCATCTGCTCTTACAGTTGCAATACTAGCACCTTTTGATTTCACTCTATATGGTGACATTGTCCACCAATATGTCCCAGTATTTTCATGCAAGTAATAGTTAGCATTTGTTTGAAGAAAACCGTAAATTGCGCCTGCAAAGGCTACTTCATCAGATGTTAATAAGCCAACTTTATAGCCATTTAGTGCACCGTTTCCATAACCACCATCAGTATTATTTGAAGCCGTAAATTTTCCTAGTTTGCCACCATCTTTATCATTTGGACAAATCAACGTTGGTGTGGCAGTAGAGGCTGTTTTTAATCTTGTATATGGTCCATATTCTGTTTTTAAAGTTTTATAACCTGATCCTGTTGTACTAATATCATTGCACCAGATGACATCAGCTAGCATTTCTTTTTGTACTGCAGAAAAAGTTCTGTCATACCATGTTTTTAAAGCAGAAAAAATTGTACTTGGTGATGTATTGGCATGAGTAGCACTATAGGTATTTGAAGATGGTGTTCCATACATAAATCCAACGTAAGCATTGTCTTCCTTTTCAGAATTAAAACTTACTTTATTTTCAGTACCATTAAATGTGGCAAATGCGAGTTTGTTTCCGGTTGTTGTGCAAGAACTTGAACTACTATTATAAAGAGTCAGTTTGATATTTCCTTGCCCATCTACCCTTACTATTCTCCAGCACATTCCTGCAAATACTACATAGTTATTGGTAACTGCCCCTCGATAATAATATGTATAACCATAATCATCTTTGGTAGATGCAAATACTTCCTCGGATGATTGAGAAGTAGTTCTTCCGGGTGTTGTAACAGGTGCGGTTATTATGTTCTTTGAATCGCTACGCATTGCGGCTATCAAAGTTCCCTCTTTAGCACTAAACCAATTTGATGGGGCTGGCGGATTAAAGTGAATGTCACACCTAGTAGAGCCATTATCTATTCCGCTAATAGTTACTACCCATTTTGTTCCATCCCAATTAATGCTTGAAGATGTAGTAATCTCTTCATTATCTTTGTTATAGCATTTTATTTCTGCTGAATATTCATTTGTTGATGGCATAGTATCTACTATTTCATCACCAATATATATAGCTAAAGTGTTATTATTCTCTTCTGTTTTAACTTCTAAGTTTTCTTTAACTTTTGAATTTAGACTACTAAAAGAATTAATACCTATTAAATATATAATAATAAAAATAATTGTTAGTATTGATACTTTTTTATTCATATTTTCTATCCTCTATACTTGATAAATATACTACTTTTCTTTTAAAAATTCAAGAAAAAAAATATAAATCTAGTTATTGATTTATATTTTTACTATATTCATTGCATGCTTCGTCAAGTTCATGGAATAGTTTGTCAATATCATCTTCATTTTTTATACGGCATCCAGAAGCATATTTATGTCCACCACCGTTATACTTAGATGCTACTTCATTAATAATAGGGCCTCTAGATCTAATATTTACTCTAAATAATTCTTGTCTTTCATCATATGAAACGAATGCCCAAGCAAGTACTTCTTTTATATAATTAAAGTTATTAACTAAATTAGAAGCTGTTGCTGAATCAACTCCATACTCTTTTATCATTTCAGAAGTAATTTTCATATAAGCAAAACCATTTTCAGTTACGGTCATATTTAGAGCTAGAAAAGCTTGAAATCTAAAATCATTTAATGGTTTTTCATAAAGGATATTATATAATTTTTTTAAATCTAATTTATAATCGTTTATTAATTTTGATACTATTTGAAACGTTGCCGGTGTAGTTGTTGGAAGTAAAAATCTATCACTATCTGATGCTATTCCTAGGAATAAGTTTTCTGCTACTTTTACATCCATTTTTAATTTAGTATTCATAATAAGTCTAGTAATAATCTCACATGCTGATGAGGCAGTTTCATCAATTATTTCTAGTTTGCCCATTTTATCTTCTAATGGGTGATGATCTATTTTGATAACTTCTTTAAAATCAGAGAAAGTTACACCA
Source organism: uncultured Erysipelotrichaceae bacterium (assembly GCA_902767375.1). Taxonomy (GTDB): domain Bacteria; phylum Bacillota_I; class Bacilli_A; order RF39; family UBA660; genus CAG-533. Next base: position 21,330 of record CACXGV010000056.1, on the reverse strand, counting down.
TCTATTCGATGGATATTTGGAACATCAACTACAATTAAAAGAGAATCTTCAGTTATATCAGGAGTTTTATCAAGGGGACCATATGCTTTAAATTTAGCAACCCCTACTCCTACTGCATAGACATTTTTCTTAGGAAATGTTAATTTTATAGAATCTCTTAGCGCTATCTGACTAGCAATTGCATCAGGATCTGGTCCAATATGTCTTGCTACCACAATAGTATTATATTTTTTTATTGCATTATATATTTTCTTTTCCATAATTATCCTAACTATTTAGTTAAGTTATATGTATCTGTTGCTATCATTAATTCTTCATTGGTTGGAATAATGTATACTGGAATTTTAGAATTATCAGCTGTAATTAAAGTTTGTTTTCCTCTTACATTATTTCTTTCTTCATCTAATTTTACTCCTAAGCAAGATAATTTTTCTAAAACTTGTTTACGAAGTAATACTGAGTTTTCTCCTAAACCGGCAGTGAAGATTATGGCATCGCATCCGCCCATTTCAACATAGTACATAGAAATATAATCAACTATCTTTTTTACATACATATTTTGAGCTAGGATGCATCTTTCATCCCCTTTAGCAATACCATCTTCGATATCTCTAGCGTCAGATGATACTCCACTGATTCCTAGGAATCCTGATTCTTTATTTAATTTAGTATTAATCTCAGCAGCTGATAAATTTTCACATTCAGAAATATAAGCAACTATTGAAGCATCAATGTCACCACAACGTGATCCCATCATTAATCCAGCATTTGGAGTAAGACCCATAGAAGTATTAACACATAAACCATCTTTAACTGCAGAAATGCTTGCCCCATTACCAATATGGCAAGTGATTAATTTTGTATCTTTTCTTCCTAAAATTTCATTAGCTTTTAAAGATACGTATTTATGACTTGTGCCATGAGCACCATATCTACGAACGCTATATTTAGTATACCATTCATAAGGAACTGCATACATATAGTTTACTTCAGGCATTGTTTGATGAAATGCTGTGTCAAACACTAATGTTTGAACAGCATCTGGAACTACTGCTTGAGCAGCCTTAATTCCAACAACAGCAGCAGGATTATGTAGAGGCGCTAGACTAGATAATTTACTAACAATATCTACATTTTCAGGAGTTGCAAGAACACTCTTATCAAAATATGCTCCACCTTGTACTATACGATGGCCGATTCCTTTTATTTCAGAATAATCATCAATTATTTTATTATCTTTTAATTCTTTCATTAATAATTCGAAAGCTTTTTTATGATCTGGAAGTTCAGCATCTTTTTTATTTTTTTCACCATCAATTTTAATGGTATAAAAAGATTCTTTTAATCCAATTCTTTCAAAAACTCCACTTATTAATTCTTTTTCTTCTGGCATTTCAAATAAAGTAAACTTTAAAGAAGATGAACCAGCATTAACACTTAATATTTTCATTTCTTTCACCCATGTTTATTATAATAAAAACCCTTTTACTTTTCAACTAAAAAAGCCCTTAAGGGCTTATCTATTAGTTTTTTTTAATATTCTATCATGTGGATTTAAATTGTTTTTGGTTGTATAAAAGCGATCATAATCTTCATATGAGTTATTTGGTTCATAATAATTTAAACCATATTCATTTAAATATGTTCTCCTTATTTTATTTGTAAAGGAAGTACTATTCATTTTAATCACCCATTATTATTATGGGCAATATTTTATAAAATATCAGAAAACTCCTTATTAATAACAGGTACTTTAATGATTGTATGTTCTTTGATTGCTTCATTTATTAAAGTCTCATAATCAAAGGATTCTTCATATTCTTTAGCAAGTTTAGCAACTGGGTTAATTACAGGATGTTCTGGAACAAAGATAGTGCAGCAGTCTTCGTATGGTCTGATAGAAATGTCATAGGTCCCTATTTTCTTTGCTAATTCGATTATTTCTAATTTATCAAAACAAGCGACTGGTCTAATTACTGGCATTTTAATAGTTTCATTAATGACAGCCATACTAGTTAGTGTTTGACTAGCTACTTGGCCTATTGATTCGCCATTAATAATTATTTTGCAATTATTCTTATGGGCTAAGTTTTCGGCAATACGATACATCATTCTTCTCATAATAGTAATCATGTATTCTTTAGGACAATTCTTGTATATTGCTTCTTGAATATCAGTAAATCTTATAACATGTATTTTAATATAACTAGAATAATTTGCTAAAACTGTAGCCAAGTCTAAGACTTTATTTTTAGCATTTTCACTAGTATGTGGCGGACTATCAAAATATACACATTCAAGTCTAACTCCTCGTTTCATCGCTAGATATCCTGCTACAGGAGAGTCTATCCCGCCACTTAACATTAGCATTCCTTTACCAGCTACTCCTAAAGGATAACCACCTATTCCCTTTATTTTATCAAAATAGAAATATACTTTATTAAGTCTTATTTCTACATTAATTAATAATTCAGGATTATTAACGTCTACTTTAATATTTGGAATATTCCTAAGTAAAATTGCACCTAGTTTGCGAGATATCTCCATACTATTTAGAGGATATTTTTTATTACTACGTTTGGTTTGAACTTTAAAGGTAGTAAACTCTTTTTCTTTTACAAGATTTAATAATTCATTTGAAAAAGATTCGAAATCATCTGTTTCTAGTTCATATCCGGTATTTATTTCATGAATTCCAAAAATATTTGTTAGTTTATTAATTACTTCATCAAAATCATCTGTTTCAATAAACATACGACCAACATCATATGTTATAGTATGATTTATACTACTAAGGGATGCTTCAATATTATTCTTTAAAGTTTTAATAAAGAAATTAATATTATCATGTTTAGTTGTTAATTCGCCATATTTTATTATAATTAATTTTTTCATAAGGACTCTCCCTTCAACCGGGAATAATATAACATAAATAATTAAAAAATGCTACTTTAAGGTAGCATTTGGATATTTAATATATTCATCTCCTTCAAAAAATGAATCATTTAGGACAAAGCCTGCTCTAGTAGCAGCTTTAATACTTCTTATATTGCTTTTTGCTATATATAATCTTATAAATCTAATAAACTCATAATTATCAAGAATAAATTCTGAAGTTTCTCTTAAAATTTCACATCCTATTGTTTCATTTGAATTATTCCTAATTCCTCTAAAGGATGGTCTTACTGCATAATCCATCGCTACAGTGTTTAATTCCTCATAAAGATTGATATAGCCAACTATATTATCACCTTTACCAACCAAGAAGGCATTATTTAAAGGTATTTCAGTATCTCGATAGATAAATCCCTCAACATTTTTTAGGTATTTATCAACATTCGGATCAGATATAAGTTCTTTTACGAAAGCATGATGAGATGGAGATGTAAAATCATAAGAAAAGAATTGTAACGATGCCGTTTCAAAACTACTCATTTACTAAATCCTCTAATTTTTTATAAACTTTTTCAAAAATATGCATAAAATCTTCTACTTCAATATTAGTTGTTAAGTAAGATAAACTAATTCTTATAGTAGTTAACGCTCTTTGTTTATCATTATATATGCTTAATACTGCATTAGATATTTTTCCGCTAGAACAAGCAGTATTTGAGCTTACGTATACATCGTATTTTTCTAAAGCATGAATAAAAGTTTCTGGTTTAATGTTCATTAGACTTATATTTAAAATATGGGGGATTGAATAATCAGTTTTATTAATTTTTATTTCTGGATACTTATTAAAAAACTCAACTAATCTATTATTAAATTTTTTAACTTTAGCTTCTTTTTTATCTAAATCTGAATTGGCAAGACGCAACGCTTTGGAAAAACTCACTATTAATGGGAGTGGTGGTGTTCCTGGTCTTATATCAGAATTTGAGCCATATAGAAGTGGTCTAATTCTAACCTTTGTGTTTTTATATAAAAGACCTATCCCTTTTGGGCCGTATATTTTATGACCAGACATACTTGCCATATCAACATCAGCTAGATTTATAGGTATTTTTCCTAAAGCTTGGGTCATATCACTATGAAAAACAGTATTAGGATTTTCTTTGTTAATAATTTGCTTTATTGTTTTTAGTGGTTGCCTAATACCAAGTTCACTATTAATAGCACAAATACTTACTAAAATAGTATTTTTATTTACTAATCTTTTTAAATCTTCAAAATCTATAACACCATCAGCAGTATTATCAACATAATCTATTACAAATCCATTAGCTTCTAAATAATTACAAATACCATAAATTGATTCGTGTTCAAGTTTAGAAACTATTATGTGGCTTCCTTTTTTTCCCATGCTTAAAGCTAAACCTACTAGGGCTAAGTTGTTTGATTCTGTAGATCCAGAAGTAAATATTAATTCACTTTCTTTAATATGTAATATATCACTAATTTGTTTAGTTGCGCTTTTTAATAATTCATTAGATTTAACACCCAAGGAATGCATACTATTTGGATTACCAAAGTATTCTTTAGTAACTTTAGTATAACTATCTAATACTTCATCTAATACAGGTGTTGTTGCAGAATAATCTAAATATATCATTTTAATCACCTTTTTTAATTATATAATATTTTTACATAAAAAAACAGCACTTACTGCTGTTTTGCTGCTTCTAATATTTTTTGGTGAATCTTAGGGTCTATGTCGGCGATGGCATTAATAGCAAATTCAAGTGATGTCTTGTACTCCCCTTCCATAAATGATTCTTCTGCTTTTCTTAGAGCATTGTCTATTTTATTATTAGTACGATACCTATTACCATAGATAATAGTATTTTCAGCTAAGCGAGCATTATGAATTGCATCATTTGTTGTACGATATAGTTTTAAGACTAAATCTCTAGCGGTATCCACTCTCATATTTAATGTTTTAATAGATATAGGTCTTTTATTTAATTCATCAATCATTATATCTAAAGCATCATTAGCTTCAGATACTTCTACATAATAGTTTTTAGGTATGATTGGTAATTTATAACTATTGATTTTATCTTTGCTATTCTTAAGAATCTTTCTTATTTCATCTAACTGCTCACGAGCACGTAATTCATCATCTTTTAAACTACTTAAGTTTTTAATAGTGAGTTCAAGTTTTTCTTCATTACTAGTTAATTTAGTATTTAGAATATCTAATTCTTTACTAAGTCTTGAGTATGGAAAAGATTTACTACGATAATTTTCAACGATTATTTCATAATCATTTTGAATTGCTTTAACACTTAAATTTAGTTCATCTATAATCTTTAAATCATCATCAGTTAAATCATAACTATATTTAATATCTTCTATTTTAGAACTTAAATTTTTAATTATTGCTAGTAGTTTTTTACATTTTATTGCTATCTTACGAGCATTTTCTTCATAATTACGTTTACATACTCTTTCATTTTCAAAGTCATTATATAATCCTTCAAAATAATTAAGAATAGTTTTTAATTCGATAATTGAATCAGTTAAGTTCAAAACATTTAAACGATCAAAGATGTCAGCAATCTTTTTTTCAGATTCAGTTATATTATATTCAATATTTAAATAATCTAAGACAAAGCCACTGTCAGTCATCTTTTTATAAATACTTTTAATATCTTCTATTTTAGCAGGAATTAGTTTCTTACCTAACAATATTATAGCTGGGGCTTCATCGACAACAACTTTTATATTACCAATGGTATCACCTAAAGCTTTTACTATCTTTGGGGCTTCACTATAGTCATTATTTTCCATAGCGATTTCAAAAGCATTAAGAAGTTTGTCAATATTTTCAAATTGAAGTTCAATTGGAACTTTAATCATTTTGTAATCATCAGGATTATTGTTATATTTTAAATATATTTCACGATAGTCTCTTTTTAAGTTAGTTACTATTTCTCTATTCTTACTTTCTGATAAGGATATTTCTTTTATTTCTTTAAGTAAGAATTCACTTTTAGCTTTAATATAATATATTTCTAATTCTAGTTTAGCTGTTGCTTCATTTATTTCTTTATATTTATGACTTTTTATTAAAGCATCTAAATCATTTAATTTTTTATTTAATTCAGGAATATCGACATCTTTAATTTGATTATATCTTTCTTTCCATCCTTCATATCTTTTTTCTAAGTCTTTGTTATTAATAAGCGATGCTACTTTATTAAGTTCTGTTAATATATTAGCAGAAAGAATTAGATTCTTATCTCTTTCAAGTAGTAAAAGAATGCGAGTATACTTTTTCTTATTGTGTTTATTTATAAGCACTAAAACAAGTACAATTAGACCAATTGCAATTAAAGCATAAACAATACCTAAAATTATATATGTTTTATCGCCCATATAAACCTACTTTCTCTAATATATATAATAACATAAATTTAATAGAAAAAAAACTAGTTAGTACTAGTTTTATTTTTGACACTTAGGACAATAGTAAGTGCTTCTTCCACCTACTTTTATATTTATTATTGGATTATTACATACTTCACAAGGTAAACCCTCTCTTTTATGAACTTTTAGATAATCTTGATAATGACCTGTAACACCTAATGATGATGTGTAGCTTTTAATAGTAGTTCCACCATATTCAATGGCTTTATTTAAAATACTTATTGAGTTATCAATAATACTTTGGCATTCTTTTAAAGAGATATCTTCTCCCTTTTTTAAGGGATTTATTTTGCTTGCAAATAATACTTCATTGGCATAAATATTTCCAAGACCAGCTATGATACTTTGGTCTAATAATAGTTCTTTGATTGGTAATTTACTTTTTAAATTTGCTTGTAGTTTTTCTTTAGTTAGATTCTTATCAAATGGTTCAAGCCCTACTTTATCTAATGATTTATAGTCTTTTAAATCTTTTACTAAAATCATTCTACCAAACTTTCTAGTATCATGATATCTAACTGATAAATCTCCAAATTCAAATATAATGTGTTCATGTTTTTCAACTGGATCAGTTAGTTTCTTTATGAAATATTTTCCTTCCATTCTTAAATGACTTACTAAATATAAATCTTCAAATGTAAAGATTAGAAATTTACCTTTTGTTTCAATATTTGTTAAGGTTTTACCAACCAAATTGTGGAAATCTAGAGAGTTTTCCTCAATCATTTTGGGATATATTATTTCAATATTTGTTATTCTTTTATTTAATAAATTATTTTTAAGAACTTTAGCTACAGTTCTTACTTCTGGTAATTCTGGCATATTTAACCTCCATAAATTATTATATAAAAAAAGACTAGAAGTATCTAGTCTTTAAAGGTTAATAATCTATTTTGCTTCATACCAATCAGTCCCATAATCAATACTAACTTTTAATGGTACTGATAGTTCAACGATATTTTCCATAGTATTTTTAACTAGCTGTTCAAGAGTTGCTTTTTCTTCTTTGACTACATCAAAGATAAGTTCATCGTGAACTTGAAGTAACATTTTAGATTTAAATCCTTGTTTGTTCATTTCTTCATCTATTTTAACCATAGCCATTTTGATAATATCAGCACTGGTACCTTGGATTGGTGTATTTAAAGCAATGCGTTCTCCTGATTGCCTAATTATATAATTGGAATTAGATAATTCTTCAATTACTCTTTTACGGTTAAATAGAGTTCTTACAGAGCCATACATTTTAGCTTCTTCAACTATTTCATCCATATAAGTTTTAACTCCTGGATATAGTTCTAAATATTTATCTATAAACTTTTTAGCTTCTTTTGGATTCATTTGAAGGTTTTCGCCTAACCCAAAGCCAGATATACCATATACTATTCCAAAGATAACTGCCTTAGCAGTTCTTCTTTGGTTTTTAGTTACTTCTTCTTTAGGAATTTCAAAGATATCACTAGCAACCATAGTATGAATATCTTCTCCATTTTGGAAAGCTGTAATTAATTCTTTTGATTTAGAAATATGTGCTAGTACACGTAATTCAATTTGAGAATAATCAGCAGATAAGAATAAATCATTTTCAGGGAGAAAAGCTTTTCTTACTCTCTTCCCATTTTCATCTCTAGTTGGAATATTTTGAAGGTTAGGATCAATACTTGATAAGCGCCCAGTTCTAGTTAAGGCTTGTTTATAAATAGTATGAATCTTCTTATCTTCTAAGATATAAGTTTCTAATCCCTCTAAATAAGTACTTAATAGTTTAGAAATATTGCGATACATTAATATTTGCTCAATTACAGGATGAACAGGTAATAATTTTTCTAAAGTAGCTGCATCAGTATGATAGTTTTTACCTGCTATTTTACGATGAGGATAAGGAAGGGATAAATGTTCAAATAAAACTTCCCCTAGTTGCTTAGGACTAGATATATTAAATTCTTCTTCCGTTAACTCATAAATGTTTTTAGCTATTTCATCTAATTTTATTTGATATTCTTCTTTTAATTCATTTAAAATGTTTTTATCACAAATAATACCATTTTTTTCCATACGAGCAAGAGTTGTAATTAATGGCATCTCTACTGTTTCAAATAAGTTTAGCATATCCTCTAATTTTAATTTTCTAATTAAGTCTTCATAAGTATTATAAATATAAGTTGCTTTTAATGTAACTGCTATCTTAAGTTTTTCTTCATCTTTTAAAACTTCTTCATAAAATGGTGTTTCAATATCTTCTTTATTCATTAGAACAGCTAAGTCATCTTTTATTTGATAGTTTAAAAGATATGTTGCTATCATATTATCAAAAATCGTATTAGTATTAAAATCATTTAAAAGAATAATATTTTTTTTAAGATCGTAGGTATATTTCGGAGTATCTTTTAAATAACTAAAGACATCTTTTATTTGATCTTTAGAAATATAAAAAGCATTTTCTCCATCATATAAACCCATACCTATGATATTTGCTAGATGATAGTTTTCGTTGTCACATTCTATATAATATGAGATACTAGCCTTTTTATTAATTTCATTTACATTATTAAGTATTTTGTATTCATTTGAATAGTTTTTTTCTTTTTGAGGAATATTTTTCATTAAAGAATAGAATTCTAATTCATTATACTTTTCTTCTAGTTCATTAGTTGGTCCAGTATAAACCATATCCTCCAATTTGGATGATATAGGAACGTCTAAATAAATAGTACATATTTCTTTACTGAAAAAAGCACTTTGACGATCATTTACGAGTTTGTCATGAAGTGAACCTTTAATATTATCTATATTAGCATAGATATTTTCTAAAGTACCATATTCTTGTAATAATTTTAAAGCTGTTTTTTCACCAATACCTTTAACTCCTGGCACATTATCAGAAGCATCTCCCATAAGAGCTTTTAAGTCTATCATTCTAATTGGATCAATACCATAATCATTTTTAAATGTTTCTTCATTATATCTAATAAAACCTTTGGTTTTTAATAGTTTTACATCTACTTCTTCATTTATTAATTGGAGTAAATCTTTATCAGAAGATACTATAGTTGCATTAAAATCTTTATTGGCTAGAACCATTTTGCTAATAGTACCTATTATATCATCTGCTTCAAAGTTTTCTACTTCAAAGTGTTTTATACCCATGGCATCTAAAAGCACTCTTGCTTTTGGCATTTGTTCTAATAAGTCTTTTGGTGTCTCATTACGGCCTGCTTTATATTCTTCATATTTTTCGTGTCTAAAGTTTTTACCGATATCAAAAGCAACTGCCATATAGGTTGGATTTTCTTCACTGATAATTTTATTTATCATATTAACAAAACCATATAAGGCATTCGTAGCTTCTCCTTTACTGTTTTTCATTAAATTGCCACTATAAGCAGTTGCAAAATAACTTCTAAACATTAAATTATTACCATCTACTAATATTAGTTTATTCATAAGAACACCTCTAGGTTTATTATAATACATTTGATTTTTTTTATAAACAAAAAAGACTTAAGATAATTCAGAATATACTCTTAAGTCTAAATTATGGTCATATTTATCTTTAATAATTTCATTAGTACTTATTAAAAAGAAATTATAATTAGATGTGTTAGTTGAATAAATATTGCTTGGATCATCATATGTTAGATCAATATGTAACCATGTATTATCAATATATAAAACATTCCAAACATGATTATTAGTTACTACTTTGTAGTTTGGTATATTTAGTTTAGTTAAGAAAAGAGCTAAAACATCAGAATAACCAGAACATATGGCTTCTTTATAAAATAAAGCCCCATAAGCTGTATTAGATTTATATCCTCGATTATAAGAAATATTATTAGCTAGATAATCATGGACTTTTTTAATCTTTTGTCTATCTGTCATGTTTGTAGTAATAATTTGAGAAGATATGTTATTAATTCTATTATCGATATATTCTATTTCATTATTAGAATATATCTTATTAATACTTAATTTCAAGTCATTGTTAAGGTATGCTAAATTGATACTTTGAGCACTATTATAAGGATGAACTAAATTATTAATGATACTTAGTATATGTCCATCATTTATGGTGCTAGTTAAGTCATCATAACAAGTTAAATATTCACTTGAACAAGAAAACTCTATTTCATCGTAACCATTGTTAATGGTTGTATATAGTAAATTTAAAATATCTTGCTTATTAGTTAAAATAGTTGAAGTAGAATTTGAAACATAATTAAAATTAATATCTTGGTAATAGATATTTTTATAATTTAAGATACTTTCTTCTTCGATACTAGCAATAATGTTATTGGATACATAATTATCTTTGTTAGTATTAAATTCATTGTTAGATAATCCTAAAAGAATAATATCTATGATTAGAAATAATCCTATTAATATCTTTCTCATTTTAACCAAACCCCTCTGATTGGTTATGTATTATAGCATCATATGGTTAAAATGTCAAATTTATGTCAATTAATCTATCCAGGCTTTAGGATTTGATTTTCTTATTTCTTTATATGAAAGTTCTTCTTCATATTTGCTTGGATGTTGACCTTTATAGGTAGCATAAATCTTTTTATAATATTTATCTCTTTCCTCTTCATCTCTAGATAAAATATTTTGAAGGGTTGGAAAACATTCCGGATGTCTTAGAGACAGTTTTTCTACTTGGCGTGGGTCAATGAAGAAGTTACGATAATCATAAGTAGTTAAATCATTTATCATAGCATATTCAATAGGGATACCTAGAGATTTAATAATTTTTTTCATTTCATCAGTGACAGTTTTTTCGCCTAATTCTTTCATGTAATAAGTAATTAGGGCTACTTCTTTATAGCCTTCTGGAACAACCAATAATGGCCCTTTATAAGGTATTTGTTCTCTTATGGAATTGGCTATGACAGTTGGAACATTTTTAGGATCACTATTAAGTAGTGCCCAAAACTCATACTGGTTCCAAGAATAACCTCTTAATTTAAATATTAAATCATCAGCATATTTATATTCAACTACACCTACGGAAACAAATTGATAATACTTTAAATCACTGTTAATGTGATTAAAGATATAGCCTTTCTTATGGTAATAATCTAACATCATATTATGAAATAATTTTGATAATAAAAAGCAAGTTTTAGAATAGAATCCACGAGTATTGTATTCTTCAATATTAAATCCTTTACGTTTAGGATATTTTTTAGTTTTTATGCGATAATTATAAGTTCTAATATCGTTAAATGGAATGTTATATCTTTTTTGGCATTCTTTTTCTAATTCAGCACCAGAATATTTTGAAAGCATTTCCGCATCTAAAAAACTATCAATTTCTTCATAGGTTACAATAACATCATAACCTTTATTTTGCTTAATTGAATTATTAAATTCAATATATAAAGGTATTATATCTTTAAGACTACTAAAGAATTCTGACTGGGGATTACCACTCATTAGTTTTAAGCGTAATTCTCTATTATCTAATATTTCTTTTAAGTACTCTTTTTCTTTTTCAGGATCTAAAGGCTTTAAATTATAAAAATCACTAACTATTTGATATGTGATAAATTTAAATAGTTTGATACGAGGATAAAACTTTAAACAATCTAAATAAGTGGCATTAACTTTTCTAATAATATTAATGTCGTCAAAATTGGTAGGATTTAACTCTTTTTTACCAGTTAAACCTACTACATAAGGTATTAAACTTTCATGTATAGTTAATTTATCCATAATAATCCCTCTTATGGCCTTATTATAGCATAAAAAAAGTCTAATTATTTAATTTTAATTAAACCTTTTTCTAATTCTTCTAATGCCCTACCCAATTCCTTCTTGTTCTTGTATTCATTTTCTGGTAATTGATAATGTTTTGTTTCTTGCATTTGTTTTGCTCTTTTAGAAATAATGTGTACTAGAGAATACTTAGAATCAACTGTAGTTAGTATTTTATCAATTGATGGATAAATCATATTATCACTCTCCTATGATAATAATATACTATATTTGAGATTTTAAATATACACATGGCAAAAAAATTATACACTTATTTTACAAAATTAACGGCAACAAGGATTTTGGTCATATACATTGCATATTTCATTTTCTTCACAACAAGTATAACATGGGGTAAAAGTATGATGATATATATGATGATTGATTATTCTAGTGTTAATTGGTTGAATATGCTCAACGTTATGACATATTTCTCGATGACATACCCTTTCACATGGAGCTTCCATAATTGGAGCACATTCATTTATTAAATTAGAATTGTTCATAAACATATCATTATTAACAGTTACTTCATCTTCATAACATCTATTATCTTTAAACATAGTAAATACACTTTCCTTTCTAATTTATAGTATGTTAAAATATTAATAGTGTTAAATTATTAGGAGGTTTTATGGGAATAATTGATACTTTAAAAGCTTATGATGATAGTGCTTTAGAATATGCTGAAGCTACTAAATATGGTGATATGAAGGAGCTTTGTGATAGATTCTTGATGATGCTGCCTGATAAAGCATATATTTTAGATTTTGGATGTGGTTCTGGAAGAGATAGTAAATACTTTATTAGTAAAGGATATATTGTGGATGCAATTGATGGTTCTAAGAATTTATGTGATTTAGCTTCAGATTTTATCGGGCAACCAGTAAAACATATGACGTTTGATGAATTAGATGAAAAAGAAAAATATGATGGAATATGGGCATGCTCATCTATCTTACATGTTGAAAGAGAAGAACTTCCTGCAATACTCGAAAAAATGCTTACAGCTTTGAAGAGTAATGGCGTTATATATACCTGCTTTAAAATTGGTGATAAGTACGAAATAAAAGATGGTAAGTATTATAACTATATGACAAGAGATATTTTGGAAGGAATGCTTAAGGAATTAAAAAACGAATCAGTAATGATAGATTACTTTGAAAGTGAAACAAAATCCGGAGTTAATAGACCTAATGCTCATTGGGGTAATTATTTTATAAAAAAACCGCTTAAGTAGCGGATTTTTTTAAATGGTGCTGGAAACAGGGTTCGAACCTGCGACCTACGCGTTACGAGGGCGTTGCTCTACCTGCTGAGCTATTCCAGCAAAAATTAAAAAACTGAGGTTTCAGTTTTTATAATTAAATGGTGCTGAATGACTGAATTGAACAGTCCTCTGATGCTTACCATGCATCTGTTTTACCACTAAACTAAATCAGCAGACATTATTATTATATAACAAAATGACCGAGTTGGATAGGATAACTCGGTCATTTTGTTATATTTTATTCAAAATATATAAACATAGATAATTAGATTTCTCCATTTATCTAAGTTTAATATATTATAGTTTTGTGAAAAATGTGTGAATTTTTTTATTTTTGAAGTTTATTTGCTTCAAAAATATTTTCCGCTAATGAGGCAATGGTCATTGGCCCTACGCCACCAGGAACAGGAGTTATATAGGAAGTCAAATCTTTAACATTTTCAAAATCAACATCCCCCACTACTTTTCCATCAACTCTAGAAATGCCAACATCAATAACTACTGCACCTTCTTTAACAAACTCTTTAGTAATAAATTTTGGTTTGCCTACTGCAGCAACTAATATATCTGCTTTTAAAGTATGCTCTTTTAAATTTTTAGTTTTTGAATGACAAAGAGTTACAGTTGCATTTTTATTTAACATTAGATTAAATAAAGGTTTACCCACTAGGTTACTTCGACCTACGATTACGGCATTTTTTCCTTCCAAATTAATGTTATATCGATTTAATAAGGTCATAACTCCTTTGGGAGTACAGGGAACTAAACCTGGTTCATCCAATGCTAAGTTGGCAACATTAGCATTTGTTAAGCCATCAACATCTTTACGATAATCAATTGTATTTAGAATTCTTTGTTCATCTAGGTGCTTTGGTATTGGTAATTGAAGTAATATGCCTGTTGTATCATCATTATTAAGTTTGTTAATTAGGTTTATTACTTCATCATTGGTTACATTATCTTCTAAATTATAATGCTTAAATTCTATGTTTAGATTTTGGCACATTTTTTCCTTTTGACCGATGTAGATACTACTTGCTTCATCGTGCCCAATTTGAATTACAGCTAGACTAAGATTATCATTTTTTCTTTCCGTTAATTCGTTTAATAATTCTTCTCTTATTTTTTTGCCATCTAATATTTCCATTATATTTCTCCTTCTTTAATTGCTTTTATTCCTTCTTGTTTTAATTCTTTTACTTTATTAAATAGTTTTTTATTGGCGTCCTCTAAGTTCATATTGGAATCAACTTTAAATCCTTCACCAAAGCGAATATTTAAATGATTATTTAAAAATTTATATTGACCAGTTATGGCAAATGGGATGATAGTTGCGTTAGTTTTTTGTGCAAGTGATACTGGCCCATATTTAAATGGTAATAAAAAATCATTTGTTTTATTTCTTGTTCCTTCTGGAAATATTCCTAAAGCATAACCTTTTCTTAATAGTTTTAATCCCTCTTCTTTGGCACTTTTATCATGTATTTCTCTATTTACAGGTATGCAACCTGCAAGGCGGAAAAACCAAGCTGTTTTTTTACTTTGAAAATATTCTATTTTGGCCATATAATGAACCATTCTTTTAGTTGAAAGACATACTAAATTTTGATCAAATAAGTGCATGTGATTACCACAAAAAATAATAGGTCCATCTTTGGGTATACTTTTTTTGTTTATATATTTTGGACGATAATATAAAGTAAATACGATTCCTAAAACTACTTTAAATATTTTATATGTAATTAAGTGTTTTTCTTTCATACTAACTATATTTTCTAGTGCATTCGTCTTCTAGTCTTTTATAGTTTATTTTTCCAATTATAGTTTTAGGTACACTTTTGATAAATTCATATTTATATGGCATAGCATATTTAGCAATAGATTTTTCACAGTATTTTTTTAAATCACGTATTAGTTCAGGGCTTTGAGAAAAGGAGTCTTTTAAAACTATACAGGCCACTGGCACTTGTTGTTTATATGGATGAGGGATACCAACAACTACACATTTATCAACGGCAGGATGTCCTTCAATAATTTTTTCCATATATAATGGATATACATTATAGCCACTTGTTACTATCATACGTTTAATACGAGATTTAAAGAAAATAATCCCAGATTTATCTTTATATCCCATATCTCCAGTATGTAGCCATACCTTCCCATCTTCATGAATTTTTAAACTGTTGGCTGTCTCTTCTGGTTCATTTAAATATCCAAGCATGACAGTTGGCCCAGAAATGCATATTTCGCCGTTACGATTATTTTTTACTTCTTTAGTTGTTCCTGGTCTTACTATCTTAACTTTGGTATCTTGCATAGGAATCCCAATAGCACCTTCTTTAAAGTAATAATTTGGAGTTAATATACAAGCGGCAGTACTTTCTGTTAAACCATATCCTACTCTAATTTGGGCTGATGAGCCATGATTGAATAAGTAATCATTTACTTTAGTTCTTAAATCTTTATTTAGTAAGTCTCCACCGGAAATACAATATTTTACACATTTTAAATAATTGGAGCTTTCCCTATTTTTTATTAAAGCTTCATACATAGTTGGAACCCCAGTTAGGAAAACAGGTTTATATCTTCTAATTAATTTAGCAAAATCTTCTGGTATAAATCTTGGTACTAATACACATTTCATACCATGAGTTAAAATTGTATGCGTACTTACACCTATGCCAAAGCCATGGAAAATTGGTAAAATTAAAAGCATTGAATCTCCTGGCTTATATTCGTTAAATTCATAAATACATTGTTGTGCTAGAGCATTAAAGTTTAGATTAGATAAACAAACTCCTTTTGGTTTCCCGGTAGTTCCTCCACTATAAAGAATTACTGCTTCATCATTAGCATTACCTTTATAATCTAATTTTCCTTTATAACTAGATGATAAATGATAAAAATCTTTCCATTTAATTACAGTTTTGTTGTACTTAATATTATAACTATCTGATGAGTACATTATATTTCTAAAAACATCATATATTCCATATGCTTGTTTCATAATTCTAAACATACTATCTGAAACGTCTGATACGATTATTTTTTGAACATTACATCTTGATGCAGCAGCGATTACTTTTTCCGCAAACATATTTACTGTTAAAATATATTTACTACTTGCAGCATCAATGTAGAATTCAATTTCATTTTCACTTGCTAGTGGATGAATCATACTAGCAACTGCACCTATTCTATTTACAGCATAAAACATAATAAGAGCTTCTGGTAAATTTGGCATGCAAATAGTAACACGATCTTTTTCGTTTACCCCAATTGCTTTTAAACTTTTGGCTGTTTTTTCAATTCTTTTGTGAAAAGCTTTGTATGAAATGTTCTTCCCATAGTATTCAAGTGCCGTTAAATCCGGAAACTCTTGAATTGATTCATATAAAAAATCATAAATAGTACCTTGTTTATATTCAATTTTTTTACTGCGATCAATTTTATCATAGTTTATTTCGTTTTTATTTTGACTAAAAATTCTTTTAATGTAATTCATTTTTATCACCTAAGTCTTTTATTAATTCTATTACTTTTCTTTCTAAAATAATAGTCTCTTTTTCTATTTCTCCTTTAATATAATATGGTTTATCAAATATTATTTTTATTTGGCCCTTTTTATAATTGCCATTTATAGCAAAAGGAATTATTGGTTTGCCACTTTCTTTAGCCATAATAATAGTGCCTTTTTTAAAGGGCATTATTGGGTTATTTGTTTTATTAATAGTACCTTCCGGAAAGATTCCTAGAAGGAATTCTTTTTTTAATACTTTTAAACAAGAAGGGATAACACTTTTATCTTTTATTTTACGATTGACAGGTATTATGCCAACTGATTTAAAGAATACTTTTTTTATACCTTTTAAGAGTTCATTCTTAGCTACAAATCTAATTGATCTTTTAGTTGAATAACCTAGTAAAAGACAATCTAAATTGTTGGTATGATTTCCAGCTAATATAGCTCCTCCTTTTTTAGGTATGTATTTGTTATTTATAATTATAGGCTTATATTTTAAAGTAAACCAAATATATAATAAGGGTCTTATTATTTTGTAAACTATCATTCTATCACCCTATAGATTTATTCTATCATATTATGAGAATAAAAAAAAGAAACTATTTTTTTAATAAGTCTCTTATTTCTTCTAATAGAACAATTTGTTCATCTTTCTTTGGTGGTTCTGCAGGTGCTTCTTCTTTTTTACGTTTGAATGAATTAATTGCTTTTACAAAGATAAAGATGCATAATGCGATGATTAAGAAATCAATAACATTTTGAATGAACATACCATAGGCTAGTTTTGCATCTCCAACTGTTGCTACTAATGATGAAAAATCGATGCCACCAATTAGCATACCAACTAATGGCATAATAATATCATCAACTAATGAAGCAACTATTTTTCCAAAAGCTCCACCAATTACAACACCTACTGCCATATCAATTACATTTCCTTTAGCAATAAATGCTCCAAATTCTTTAAATAATGAAGTGCCACCTTTAGCAACTTTGCTATCTGTTATTTTGCTCATATTTATCTCCTTTTCTAAAGTTATTGTATAATATTAAAATGTATTTTTCAATAATTTATTAATTAATTTTCAAATGATTCATAGATAGCTGGATCAGCATTATTCCAACATTCAGAAACTGATGTTTCATCTCCCAAGGCACTTAGAACTAAATTTAAAATAGTAGGTACAAAAAAGATTACTAAAGCAGCAATTAATCGTTTTTTAATTACAGGGAATACCTTTTTAGTATTTGATGGATCTGCTACTAAATTATATACGTCTAAACTCATAGTAATTATTAAGATAAAAGGCACAGCAAATTGAACAATTGTAAATAAAACTTTTACCATATAAAGTATTTTCATTACACTTTTTGATTCACATATATTAATTAGTTCATAATCTTCTTCAAGTGCTCTTACTTCTGGTATTAATAATAATGAAGCAAATAATAAGCAGCCTAATACTATTAATATTTTTCTTTTTTTCATGTTATCACTCCGATATCTCTAATAAAATTTTAACATAATAAAAATTTATAGTAAAGTTGTTTTTGAGGTAGATTCAGTGTTATAATTAGTTTGTGTCCTCGTAGCTCAGTAGGATAGAGCAATCGCCTCCTAAGCGATAGATCGTTGGTTCGATTCCAATCGGGGACGCCATTTGAAAAATTAGTCTTGGTGTTGCCAAGATTTTTTTAATAGAAAAAAAGAAGCTATTTTGCTTCTTCTTGTGCTCTTGTTTCACGAATAACAGTTATTTTAATTGTACCAGGATATTGCATTTCAGCTTCTATCTTATCTTTCATTTCACGAGCTATTTTAAATGATGTTAAATCATCAATTTCATCTGGTTTAACAATTACTCTAACTTCTCTACCTGCTTGCATTGCATATGTTTTTTCAACACCATCAAAGCTATTACCGATAGATTCTAATTCTTCTAAACGTTTGATATAATTTTCTAATGAATCATTACGTGCACCAGGTCTAGCAGCAGATAAAGTATCAGCTATATGAACTAATACAGCAATAACACTTTTAGCTTCAGTATCACCATGATGTGATTCTATTGCGTTAATAACGGTTTCAGATTCACCAAATTTTTTAGCTAATTCTGCACCAATTTGAACATGACTTCCTTCCATTTCAAAATCAATAGATTTTCCAATGTCATGTAAAAGTCCAGCTCTTTTTGCAACGTTTACGTTTTCTCCTAATTCGCTTGCCATTATTCCACATAAATGAGCTACTTCTATTGAATGTTTAAGAGCATTTTGACCATAACTAGTTCTAAAGTTTAATTTACCAATATAGTTTACAAGTTCTGGATCAACTTTAGTAAGTCCTAGTTCATAGATAGCTTCATTTCCAATTTCAGTTACCCTAGTGTTCATGTCTTTGCAAACTTTATCATATATTTCTTCAATTCTTGTTGGATGAATGCGTCCATCTTTTACTAAAGTTTCAATTGTTTGTTTAGCTATCTCTCTTCTGAATGGATCAAATGATGATATTACTATTGCTTCTGGTGTATCATCAATAATTAAATCTACACCTGTAACTGCTTCAATAGTTCGAATATTTCTACCTTCTCTACCAATTAATCTACCTTTCATCTCGTCACTTGGTAAATCAATAGTACTAACAGTTTGGATGGTTGCAACATCGTTTGAATATTTCTCCATTGAATTAATTAATAAATTCTTAGCTTTTTTATCAACTTCTAGTTTTGCTTCGGCTTCTTTATCCTTTATTAGCTCAGCTATTTCTTTGCTCATTGTTGCTTCGACTCTTTCAAGAATCATATCATGAGCTTTTTCTTTAGAAAATTTAGCTATTTTTTCTAAAGTTTCCATTTCTTCTTTAAGAAGATCGTCCATTTTTAATTCTTTTTCTTGTATATTTTTTTGTAAAGCATTTAAATTTTTATCTTTTTGCTCTAAAAGATTATCTCTATTTTGAAGCATTTCTTCACGTTTATCAAGTGATTGTTCACGTTGTAAAAGACGGTCTTCGCTTGATTGAATTTCAGCTTTTCTTTCTTTTATTTCACGATCTGCTTCTTGTTTTAATTTATAAGTTTCTTCTTTTAGTTCAATAATGCTATCTCTTTTAGCTTTTTCAGCTTCTTTTTTAGCATCATTTATAATTTTTTCTGCTTTTTTTCCGGCTCCGGCACCTGTTAAACTAATAATAGCGTAGATGGCACCACCACCTAATATTAATCCAATAAAAAGAGTTAAAATGGAAGTCAAATTAAAATCACCCATAATTTTCCTCCATATCATAGAAATTTTAATATCTACAATTCAATTATAAAATTATTTATATAAATAATCAAGGAAAAACCATCTTGTTTAAAAAAAGTGAAGATTATTCTTCACTCTTTTTGTTTTTCTTTTCATTTGATTTAATTGTGATATCGTATGCTTCCCTAATTTTATTTTCTATTTCACTAGCAAGTGCCTCATTGTCTTTTAAGTATTGTTTAACGTTTTCACGTCCTTGACCAATTTTTTCGCCATTGTAGCTAAACCAGGCGCCTGATTTTTCAATAATATTATTATTAACTGCTAAATCAACTAGTTCACCTTCACGCGAAACTCCTTCTCCATACATAATATCAACTACAGCAGATTTAAATGGAGGTGCTACCTTATTTTTAACAACTTTAATATTAGTTTTGTTACCAATTACATTATCACCGGCTTTAATTTGTTCACCACGTCTAATATCTAATCTAATTGTTGCGTAGAATTTTAGAGCACGTCCACCTGGAGTTGTTTCTGGATTGCCAAATAATACTCCAACTTTTTCTCTTAATTGGTTGATAAAAATTGCAGTTGTTTTGGTTTTATTAATAGTTCCAGATAGTTTTCTTAATGCTTGGCTCATTAGTCTTGCTTGAAGGCCAACATGTGAATCTCCCATTTCTCCTTCAATTTCAGCTTGTGGGACAAGCGCTGCTACTGAATCTATAACAATAATATTTACAGCTTCACTACGTACTAGAGCTTCGCAAATTTCTAAAGCTTGTTCTCCAGTATCTGGTTGTGATAATAATAATTCATTAATATTTACACCTAATTTTTGAGCATATACAGGATCTAGGGCATGTTCAGCATCTATAAATGCTGCACGTCCTCCCGCTTTTTGAGCTTGCGCAATGGCTTCTAGGGCAATAGTTGTTTTACCAGATGATTCGGGACCATATATTTCAATAATTCTTCCTTTAGGAAATCCTCCAACTCCTAAGGCTATATCTAAGCTTAATGAACCAGTTGGTGTTACTTCCACTTCCATATGCTCGCTGCTACCTAATCTCATGATAGCGCCTTTTCCAAATTGTTTTTCGATATCAGCTAGTACTTGTTCTAAAGCTTTATCTTTATCTTTTGT
>CACXGV010000055.1 GCA_902767375.1 uncultured Erysipelotrichaceae bacterium | reverse complement strand
TTCTTTATAAAAAGGGTGAAGAAATATGCAAATTAAAGATCTATATTTATCATTTGGAGTACAAACAATATTTGATGATGTTAATTTGAGAATTGAAGAAAATGAAAAAGTAGGAATAGTAGGTAATAATGGAGCCGGTAAAACTACTTTCTTTAAGATTGTCATGGGAGAACTTGAACCTGATTCAGGTAAAGTGATACTTCCAAATGGTGCAAGAGTTGCATGTTTACCCCAAGTTATTAGTGATGAAGTACCAGATATGAGTATAACAGTATTTGATTTTATATCTAGTGCTAGACCAATAGATAAATTAAATAAAGATTTACAAGATGCTTATGATTATATCAGTACGATTACTGATGAAAAAGAACTTAAAGAAGAATACCGCAGAGTTGAAAAAATTGAACGTAAATTAGATTATTGGGATCAATATAGTGCAGAAACGATTTTATTAAAGATATTAGATGGTATGGATATATCTGGTGAAATGCTTAATAAACCACTTAATGAATTATCTGGTGGTCAAAAATCTAAAGTAGCATTTGCACGTCTTTTGTATTCTAAGCCAGAAATTATACTTCTTGATGAACCAACTAACCATTTAGATAAAAAGACTAAGGATTTTGTTATATCTTATTTAAAAAGTTATAAAGGTAGTGTATTTGTTATTAGTCATGATATTAGTTTCTTAAATGCAGTTACAACTAAAACTTTATATCTAGATAAAACAATTAAAAATATGGAACTATATAATGGTAATTATGATGTGTTTGTTAGATTGCATGCAGAAAGAGAAAAAACTTTAAAAAGACAAGCTGAAATTCAAGATAGAGAAATTGAAAAGTTACAAGCTATTGTAGATAAATATGCAACTTCTTCAGGTAAACGAAAAAAGATGGCTCAAGATAGAGAAAAGAAGTTAGAAAAGCTATTAGATAATAAAATAGAGGTAGCTCCTGAAGTTAAGAAAGCTAAAATTCAAATGGTAAGTTCGAGAGAAAGTTCAAATATGCCATTAAAGGTTGAAAATTTATCTTTTAGATATGATAAATCTTCTAGTCATAATATTATTAATAATTTATCTTTTGAATTATTTAAGGGAGAAAAATTCTTAATTGTTGGTGAAAATGGGATAGGTAAATCTACTTTATTAAAATTAATTGTAGGTCAGCTTACTCCTGATAGTGGAGAAATAATAATTCCTAATAAAACAGATATTGGTTATTATGCTCAGGAACATGAACTTTTGGATAATGAAAAAACAATTTTAGAAAACTTTAAAGAGTTCGGAATATCTGATCGAAATATTAGAAGTGTACTTGGTAGATTCTTATTCTTTGGTAATGATGTATATAAAAAAGTTGGAGTATTATCACCAGGAGAAAGAAGTAGAGTAGCACTTGCTAAACTATCTTTAAAAGGAGCTAATTTACTTATTTTAGATGAACCAACGAACCATTTAGATCCAGATACTCAATTAATTATTGCAGATGTTTTTAGAGAATTTGATGGAACGATGTTAGTTGTATCACATAATCCTGAATTTGTAGATAATTTGGGTGTTGAAAGAACTTTAGATATGCATACAGGTAGGATTAGTTATTATGATAAGAAAACTGTTGAGCATTATCATGATGTTAATAATAAGAAGGCCAAGAGGATTAAATGATAGGTTTTTTATCTAATGAGAAATATATAAAAAGGGATCGTATTGATTATAATAAATTATCTGATAATATGAAGATTATTTCTTTAAAAAAAGATAAATACTCAAGATATATAAGTAGAATATATTTAGAATATAAAGATTTAATTGAAGAAAGCCCTAGAGATATAAAAGATGAAATTATTAATGAATTGGGGGCTAGTATAATAACTAATAAGGATATTCGTAAATGTAAGGTTATAATAAGCCCTAGTCATATTGAAAGTTATCACATTATAAAAGAATTAAATGATATGAAAGATGATTTATTAGTAATATGTTTTGATATGCACTGTGACACTTATGATTATAATGATAATCTTTGGAAAGGAAATATGTTTTCTAAATTAATTAAAGAGGGTTATATATCAGAATTTATGGTGTTAGGAGTTCCTAAATATAAGATTAAGAATACTTATTTAGATGTTCCATTAGATATTAAAGATAAAGTTATTATTAAGAAGGATTTAAGTTTTAAAAAAGTTTTAAAAAAGTATAAAAAAGTATATATATCGATAGATATAGATGTATTAAATGCTAGAAAAGCAATGTATACTTCAATAGATTATTCACCCCATACAGTACTTGAATATGTAAGTAAATTAAATGTTAACGATTTGTTAAGCAATAATGCTGAAGATATTATAAAAGGTTGTGTTTTAATTAAGAATGATTTAGGTTATGATAATCTTTATAGGGTAGGAGAAAATAAGATATCTATTGAAAAATTATGCAATAAAATAAATGAAATAAAAGATTATTGTAAAAATAATAATATTGAATTTGGTCTTAATGGCCTTTACGGAGATATTACAGAAGTTGTTGGAAATGACTATAATTTTAAAACTTTAGGTGCTATAATAAAATTGTTAACTGTTTTAGGAGGTGGAACTAATGAAAAAACTATTCGTTGAGAAAGTTAAAGAATTAGCTTCTAGAGATGCAGTTTATAACTGCAGAAGAGGATAGTTACGCTTTTTGCGGAAGATTTTTAATCTTCCGCAAAATTTTTTTAGGGAGTGAAGTATATGAATGAAAATAAGTTGGAAATATTATCTGTAATACTAACTAACAGATGTAATTTAAAATGTATTTATTGTGGAAGAAATGAAAATAAAGATCCTAAGTGTATTAAAGAAGAATTATCTAATGATGAGTGGCTTGATATTTTCAAAGATGCAATGACTGTTGGTTTAAAAAAAGTTAATATGACTGGTGGAGAAATATTTGTTAGAGAAGGCACTGTTGATTTAATTAAGAAAACAATAGGACTAGGTTTAAATGTAAGTATTGAAACTAATGGGACAGTAGTTACTGAAGAACAAATTAAAGAACTTGCTAAGTATAAAGATCATTTATCTATGTCAATTAGTTTAGATGGTATTAATCCGGAAACTAATGATTTAACTAGAGGTAAAGGTTCTTTTGAAAAAACATTTAAAATGATTAAATTGATTAAGGATTATGGAATACCTCTTAGAATAATAACTGTTTTAAGTGATAATAATTATGATGAAATACCTAAACTTGCTACTACTATTCATGAAGAGATGGGATTAGGCTTTAGATTACTACCTAATATTATTGAATATGGTAGAGGAGTAGAAGCTAATGAAGAGCATGGTATTAGTTATGATCGTATTCAAAAATTAATGGATGATTTTTATTATGAATTTTTAAGAAAACATGCTGATGATACTAATTTAACTATTGAAATGAATATCGCTTTAATACCAATAGATATTTATAGACATAGTTTTTGCCCTTGGGGTAAAGCAATGCTTGGAGTAGGTTTTTCAGGTAATGTAGCACTTTGTCATGTAGCATCTGATAATGATATGTTTATATTTGATAATGTTAGAAATAATAAAATATCTGATATTTGGAAATATAATGAAAAATTACTTAAATTTGTTAATATTGATCCTAATAATTTAAAAGGTATTTGTGGTAATTGTTTAGCTAGAGATTTATGCCGCGGTGGTTGTAGACTTTATGCAATGAGTAAATTTGCTGGAGATTTTGAAGCACCAGATCCTGATTGTCAAAAAGTATATAATTTAGGAAAATTTCCTGAATACGCAATGGAAGATGAGAAGAAAGATTGTAAATATGAGTAAGATTTCTACTTTTATTCATGTTATTGATGATAATACTTTATGGAATGCTTTAAGTAAAGAAAAGATTTGTTTATCTAAAGATAGTATAGATTATATTAGAGATAATAAAGATAATGATAATTTAAAAGATATTCCTTTAGAAATAAAGAATAATAAGGATATTATAACAACTCCTTTAAGAGAAGAAAAGCTTATTAATTATTGGATAGATAAAACAACAGATAGAGAATATCAAGGATTATATTTAATTACGACAACTAGTTGTAATTTAAATTGTGATTATTGTTTTTATCGTAGTGGGATAAGTGAATCTTTACTTAAAAGAAGTAATATGTCTTTTGAAGTATGTAAAAAAGCTATAGATAAGTTTAAAGAAATAACTAGCAATAATAAAAAAGGTAAAGGTTATTGGCAACAGATTACTTTTTATGGGGGAGAGCCTTCTATTAATAAAGAATTATTAGTAAAGGCTATTCCTTATGCGAGAAAAGTTTTTAAAGATAAATATACTTCGATAGTTATTAATACTAATTTAACAATCTATGATGAAGAATTATTTAATATTTATAAAGATTATAAAGCAGAAGTACAAGTATCTTTAGATGGTACTAAAGAAATGCATGATAAACATCGTAAGATGTTAGGCGGAGAAGGTAGTTTTGATTTAGTAATAAGTAATATTAAAAAGTTAAAGGAATTAGGAGTAACTATAATACCAATGGTTACTGCTAATGATGTTAATGTTGAAAAGTTTAGTGATGTTTTATATGAAATAGTTAAAGAAACTGGAACTACAGATTTTGGAGTAAATATTTTAATTACAGATTCATATAAAGTTGATGATAATTATCCTAAAGAATTAGCTTATCAAATGAAAAAAGCTTTTGATAAATTTGGAGAGATGGCTAATGATTGTGAATTTGTATCATTAAGAGAAGGCCTTTTGGGAATCGGAAAAAATATTGTTAAAAACTCGTGTGGTAGTACTAGGAAAATAACAGTGTTTCCAGATGGTAGAGTATTTGCTTGTCAGGCTTTAGAAAAGCATCCTAATAATTATATGGGAACTTTAGATGATGACTTTATTAATAATTCAAATTGGGATTATTTTAGAAAAAGGAATCGTTTTAGATTAGAAAAATGTTTAAAATGTCCTGCAATTGGTTC
>CACXGV010000054.1 GCA_902767375.1 uncultured Erysipelotrichaceae bacterium | reverse complement strand
TTATCTTTGTAGTCCCTGTTTACAAGTCTGACAAAGTTTTGATCAAAATTTGCTGCTATTTCAACATCTATTTCATTTGGTTTTGAATAAACTTTTTTATAAACAATAAAACCAGCAATTAATAGAATAATTAGAGCAATAATTAATAGCATTATTTTTTTATTCATATAATCTCCTAATATAATTTATTTATGTTTGTAATATCTGATTCTACGGCATATCCAATTTTTATCGTTGAACCATTTTTCAAGAATGGTAAGTTATCACTTACATTAATTGATACTTTATATTTGTGATCATTTTCATCAGTTATATAGAAGTATGAATTGCCACTAATCGTTACATCTTTTATAGATTTAATGGTT
This sequence comes from uncultured Erysipelotrichaceae bacterium, assembly GCA_902767375.1. GTDB lineage: Bacteria > Bacillota_I > Bacilli_A > RF39 > UBA660 > CAG-533. The sequence goes on along the minus strand of CACXGV010000054.1, from coordinate 4,990 downwards.
ATTGTTTTAGTAATTAAAGCGTTGTCATCAGTTTCAACTTTAGCATCGCCTAAATAATTCTTAGCAGCTACTTCTATTCCTTTTGAAGAGTCAGTTACAACAACTTTTTGGTAGTCAGCGACATCAATAAATGCATACATTTTAACAAGACCAGCATCATCTTTTAAACTTACTAAGTAAGTTGGCTTGTTATTTAAATTGATAAGCAATGGGAATGTAGATGTATATTTCATTTGTTGTACTGCACCTTCAGCAGAAGCCATTGCTGAATATTCTTCTGCACCTGGGGCTTTATAGAATACTGTTTCTTTGGTACGCATATTAGTTAAGATAAATCCAAGGTTAGATTCATCAGCTACGATTGATGTGATACCTGTATATAAGTAAATATCATCATTCATCGCTAAGTAATTATATCCTTCTGTAGTATTAACAACATTTTTTTGACCAAAAATACTATTAATAAATCCTTGTTTATAAGTACCCCAGTCATTTACTTGTTCAATGATAAGATCAGCAGAATATGCCATATCTACCCAGGTAGGTACGTCTGATATTTTCATTTTTTGACTTGTACCATCAAATGGATTTAAAATGATTAAATCAGTTACTTCTGCTCTTAAACCAATCCATTTATAAGTAATTACAGGTACAATCCAATAAGGATTACCATCGTTATCTATTTCAAAAGAAATACGACCAAAAACATCAGTAGGATAACTAAATCTTAGTTTACGTGATAGAAGTTCTCCAAAATGAGCAGATGGAACATATTTCATTCCCTTTTCAAGTTTTGTTAAATTAGCTTCACCTGATACACTATCTACAGTAATATAACCTCTTACTCCTTCTTTTCTGTTCGTAATCCATTTAATAAATGATGCATAATCTAAAGGAGTCACTCTTATAATTTTATCATTGTAATTAATTTGAGTATAAATATCGGATACATTAAATTGAGATACTAATTCACTCATTTGACCCATTACACGATCTCCTAATTTTTGAGAAGAATCTTTATCTAGTAATGGTAATTTAGTAAAATCTACAGGCTTAATATCATCAGTAAATGTTTTAGTTTCATCAATAGCAATACGGCTGGCATATTTACTAGCATTAAACATTGGGCCACCTATTATATCTAATACAATAATTAATACAATAATAGCTGGTACTGCTAAAAAGATATTAAACTTAAACTTAAAACGATTCCTTTCTATTACATTTGTTTTTAAAACTTCACCTATAGAGCTTGCATAATAAATGCATGAATAGATTAGTAATAAATATATTACAAATATCCAAAAGCCTAAGCTGTGAATGTTAATTGCTGGCAAAAACAAATAAAAAGATAAAAAACCAACAACTAAAGTTATAAGTAAACTTATAATAATCTTTTTCATATAAATCCTCCTATAGAGATTATATCATATAAGTGATAAAATATAAATTGGTGAGAAAAATGTATTATAACAATTTAAGTGATTATTATAAGAAAATTTTTAATACTAAAGTAGTAAAACTATCTTTTAATGGCGGATTTACTTGTCCAAATAGAATAAATGGTTCTAAGGGATGTATATTTTGTTCTGGTAGTTATGAATTTGCGGGGAGTGTTAATAAATCTTTAAAAGAACAATATTTAGAACAAAAGAAAATAATGGATAAAAAGTGGCCTGATGCTAAGTATATAGCATATTTTGGATCTTTTACTAATACATATGATACAGTAGAAAATTTAAAGAAAAGATTTGAAGAGGTTTTAACATTTCCTAATGTAGTTGGTTTATCTATTGGAACTAGGAGTGATTCTATAAGTGATGAGTGTTATGAATATTTAAATGATTTAAATAAGAGAACCTTTTTAACGATTGAACTTGGTCTTCAATCATCATTTGATACAACATTAAAGTATATTAATCGTGGGCATGATATAGCAAACTTTGAAGAATGTGTTAAAAAATTAAAAAAATTAGGTATAAAAATAGTAGTACATATAATAGATGGGCTTCCTGGTGAAACTGAAGCAATGATGCTAGATACGATTAAGTATTTAAATAGATTAGATATTGATGGAATTAAGATACATTCACTTTTTATTGTTAAGAATACTACATTAGCTATGATGAATGAGAAAAATAAGATAAAAACTCTATCTAAGGAGGAATATATTGACTTATTATATAAGCAGATTAGACTATTAAAGCCTTCAATTGTTGTTCACAGATTAACGGGAGATCCTCGTAAAGAAGACCTTATTGAGCCCCTTTGGGCAGTGAAAAAGATTGATATTTTAAATGGTCTAGTTAAGAAATTGAAAGCTGAAAAAGCATATCAAGGGATTGATTATATAGAAAATGCTTGACATTTTTTAAAAATAGTGTATAATAGGAAAGCATTAAGGGGGAAATGAAATGAATAATATTCAAGAAAGAGTAGAAGAAATTATTAGACCATATGTTGCTCAACCTGCTGTTCCAGGTTTTGGTCATTTTGCAACAAACGATAAAGGAACTGTTAATACATTAAAGGATTCACGTACAAGCTATGCTAACGTTATGTATTCAATTGGTACTCTATATCGTGAAGAATTTGCTAAAAATCCTGAACTATTAGATGCAGTTATTGAAAGAGTTCAAAAAGAAATGGAACCTAGTGTTTCAAAAGTTTCAACATTTACAAAATAAAAAATCGCTTAAGCGATTTTTTTATTTTCTAAATATCATTTAAATCTACGTTTTCTTCAGTTAATAATTCTTTGAATTGTTCTTTAAATTTCTCAATTTCCTTTTTTAAAGTGTCTGGATAAATGTTTTTAGCATTACATACAGCTTTGTAGATATGTTTAATTCTAACTTCTTTTGCATTTTCAAATACAGCATAACTAAAGGCATTAGCTAAAATAGTTAAGGTTATATCTGGGTATCTAGCATTCATTTCATATATCCTTTTATATTCACTGGTCATATCAGTTAAGAATCTAAAGATTGTTTCTTTTTGAAAATCAGTATAAGCTAATTTAACATTTAATTTCTTTTCAAATTTTGGATATGTTCCCATTAAAATTTTAACGACGGTTTCTTGATCTGCTTCTTCTAGTTCAATTTTTATAAATCTTCTCATAAAAGCACGATCTCTTAAAATATATGTTTCATACTCTTCAGTAGTTGTTGCTCCAATCATTTTGATAGTACCTCTATCTAGGAAAGGCTTTAACATATTAGCAAAATCGATATCCATATTTGTATTATTACGATTTACAAGTAAATGAACTTCATCAATGAATAGAATAGTATTTTGTTTATCTTTTAATTCACGTAGTAATAATTCTAATCTTGAATCTGTAGTTCCATCTTCATTAGTATTTGAGCCCATTAAACTTGGAATATTTATTTTAATAATTTCCCAATTTTTTAAAGCATCTGGAATATCACCTTTTTGAATACGATACGCAAGACCTTCTACTACAGCAGTTTTACCAATACCTGCTTTACCTGTTAAGAGAGCTCCTTTATCTGGTGTAATTAAAGCTAAAATCATTTGATTGATTTCATTTTCTCGTCCTATAGCAGGATTTGTTACATAATCTCTATTAGTTAAATTTTCTCCATAACTTTCGATAATACTTAATTTAACCTTTTTTTCATTGTATGTATCTTCAAATGTTTCTAATGTATCTAAAGTTTCTAATGTTTCCATTCTATCCCGCCTTTACGAATTTAATTATAACATAATAATCCCTTTTTAAAAAGGGATTACCTTATTTTTATAGCCACCAAGAACCATATAACAATCTATTGAAGAAATAAATGCTTTATCATCTATTCGAACAATTTCTTCTTTTAAATCGTGGTATGAATGATATGGCACTATAACAAGTAAAATAGGTTCTTTCTTTTTAAAGATTCCTCCTAAATTACCCATCTCAGTTACTCCTACTTTATATTTATAGTTAAATGTTTGTTCTAAATCTTCCCATTTTTTAGATTTGATGAAAACCATTTTACTATCATTTAGTCCAAGCATAACAATATCTACTAATTTAGATGATAATAGTAGAATAAGAATTGCATATACAGCATTAGTAAATCCAAATATTAAAGCTCCGATTCCAATAATTATAGCATTTATTACTCTTAATGCACTTCCTACAGAAAATCTACTATATTTTACTAGAACACATGCTATTATATCTGTTCCGCCGGTATTAAAACCACCACGATATATCATTCCATTACAGACACCTTGTATGATGGCAGTTACTAATATCATGATAATATGACTTTCAAACTCTAATGGGTACGCTCTCGCGATGGGTTCGGTTATGGAGACCATTATGGTAAATACGACAGATCCTATTAAGGTGTTAATGGTCTTTTCTTTACCAAAGTTTATATAAAAAATAATAAGTAGTATAGCAGTTGATATATATATAAATATACTTGTTGGTAAACCAAATACTTCTTGGATGATAATTGCTAAACCAGAAACTCCACCAGTAACAATATGTTTAGGAACTAAAATTGCATTATAAGTATATGCGTAACCAAAACATGATAAAACTAAAAAGAATAATCTTAATAGATAATGATTATGATTAACTTTTTTTAGTATTTCATTGTCCCTTTTTAGTCTTAGCTTAAACATATTTTCACCTATTATAATGATACTAGTTTTTAAGTTTTAAGTAAAGAAAAAACTCACATATGTGAGTTTTTATTATTCAACGATTTCTGTTACAGTACCAGCACCTACAGTACGTCCACCTTCACGAATTGAGAACTTAGTTCCGTTTTCTAAAGCAACCATACTGATTAGTTCTACTGTCATTTCAACGTTGTCACCAGGCATAACCATTTCAACTCCAGCAGGAAGTTCAATTACACCAGTAACATCAGTTGTTCTGAAATAGAATTGTGGTCTGTAGTTTGAGAAGAATGGAGTATGACGTCCACCTTCTTCTTTAGATAATACATATACAGAAGCTTTG
>CACXGV010000053.1 GCA_902767375.1 uncultured Erysipelotrichaceae bacterium | reverse complement strand
TCTCCATCACAAAATGGATGGGGAGTAATGTTAACAGATAAAGATTCAACTGATGCAGTAACAACAGAGTTATGTGCATATATAAATGAAAAACCAGTAGTTAATATGAGATATATGTTTTATGAAAGCCAAGCTACAAGCCTAGATTTAAGTTCATTTGATACGTCAAATGTTACTGATATGTCATATATGTTTTCTAGAAGTCATGCTACAAGCCTAGATTTAAGTCCATTTGATACGTCAAATGTAGCTGATATGAATAATATGTTCTCAGAAACTAGTTCATTAATGAGTGTAGATTTAAGTAATTTTGACACTTCGAAAGTAAAATCTGTATATAGTTTATTCTATAACTCTGCTGTCACAAATATAGATGTAAGTAATTTTGATACTTCCAATATGGAAAATATTGGACAAATGTTTTTTGGAGTAACTATAGACAGGTTAATTTTAGATAATTTTGATACCTCAAATGTTAATCGAATGAATGGCTTATTTGACGGAGCAAATATAGGTTTATTAGATATAAGTTCCTTTGATACTTCTAAAGTAACGAGAATGGATAGCATGTTTAGAAATTTTAGAACTAATAATCCAATAGATGTTAGTTTCTTTGATACGTCAAATGTAACTGATATGTCGCGAATGTTTTCTGGAATCAACGTCACAAGTTTAGATATAAGTTCCTTTGATACATCTAATGTAACAAATATGTCTTATATGTTCTACTATTGTTCAAATCTAATAACTATATACGTTTCAAATAAATTTATAACTACGTCTCTAGCTGAAGATTCATCTAGTCCAGCAAATGGTGCATCCAACATGTTTAATAGTTCTACAAAACTTGTTGGTGGGGCTGGAACTACATATAATAGTAGTAAAACTAATAGAGAATATGCTCATATAGATGGTGGCACTAGTAATCCAGGATATTTTACTGCAAAATAATAAGCTATTTGCTTATTATTTTTTGATATATGATATAATTATAATGAGGTGAGAATATGAGAAAATTTGAAAAGGTTAGTTATGAAGAATTTAGTAAAGTTATAGGAGATAATAAAGAATTGTATGATAGTTATGAACTTCCTAAGAGAAAGACTAAATTATCTGCAGGATATGATTTTGCTTCTTTAATTGAAAAAAATTTAGAACCAGGTGAAAGTGTATTAATACCTACTGGAGTTAAATGTGCTTTAAATGAAGATGATGTTTTACTTATTGTAGTTCGTAGTAGTTTAGGTTTTAAACATAATATTAGATTAGTAAATCAAGTTGGAGTAATAGATGCTGATTATTATAATAATGAATCTAATGAAGGTCATATTTTTATTAAATTAAAAAATGAGGGAGATCATGATTATAAGATAGAAATTGGTAGTGCGGTTGCTCAAGGATTAATTGTAAATTATGGAACAGTAGATGATGAAGAAGAAATTACAAGTGATCGTACTGGAGGAATAGGTTCAACAGGTAGTAAATAGATAATCAAATTATCTATTTTTTCTTTAATAAGAGATAAAATTGTGATATATTTTAGAAGAATAGGTGATAGATATGATATTTAAAATTAATGGAGAAAATATTAAGTTTTTATTTTCATTTGAAATAAATGGAATAAAGTATGTAGCATATGAAAATAAAGATGAAGAAGTAAGTGCATCTAGACTTGTATATGATGGGGAAAATGCTAATTTAGAAGCAATTACTGATGATAAAGAATGGGAAGCTGTTGAAAAAGAAATAGAGAAGAGGCTTTAAGATGTCTAAGTTTTTTCTTACATATGATCAAAATAATGAATTAGTTGCTACTTATATTAATAATAAGGGAAATAATTTAATTAAAGGAGCTTATTTGTCTTCTTTTTTAAAGATGGTTGAATCTTTGAAGGATGTTAGTGTTCTTGCTAGTGGTAGTAATTCAGTTGAATTAGTAGTTAATGATGATAAAATTATTATTAATGATGCTAATAAGTTTTTTAGTGATAAAAGGAATGAACATTTTGCAAATTCTTTAGGTAATTATGGTTTTTCGGTTCAAAGATATATGGAAGCTAAGAATAAAAAGAAAGAAAAAGTAGTGGTTAAAACTAAAGAAAATGAATATAAGGAAAAGCCTCAAAAAAGAAAGAAAAAAATTAATAGAGGTATTTCTATTTCAGCAGTAGGTGCTAGTGTAGTGCTTTTAGCAGCTTTATTAAATAGTCAATGGGATTATATGCATGGCAAACCATTACCAAATGAATTTAAATTTGATTTTGATGTAGCGCCTATTACTGATGTATTTAAGAATTCACCTAAGGAGCCAGTTGCTTTAGATTTAAGTGCTCCGGTTTCGTATGATGATTATTATGATTTTTTAGATGCTAATTATTATAGTGCGATTAGTAAGTATAGTAGAATTTATGGGGTAGATCCTATTTTAATGATGCGAATTGCTTGTGAAAATAAATCTATTGCTGTAAATGCTACTCTTTCAGATGGAAGATATGGTCTTATGGGATTGGATCTTGAGGCTTTAAAAAAGAGTGGAGTAGCTGCTTATAATTTTTCCGTTGAAGGTAAACCTAAAGTAGAACTTGCATATGCTAATGAAGATGCAGTTACTAATAGTGATTATCATTTTAAAGTTGCTATTATGTTATTTCAACAAAGACTAAGACAGTT
>CACXGV010000052.1 GCA_902767375.1 uncultured Erysipelotrichaceae bacterium | reverse complement strand
CATTTGTTTATGGCCCGTTGGTGAAGCGGTTAACACATATGCCTTTCACGCATACATTCATGGGTTCAAATCCCGTACGGGTCACCAGTTGACTTAGAAAGCTCTTCGGAGCTTTTTTTCGTGCACAAAAAAACTGCTATTGAGCAGTTTATAAATCTATTTTAACATCTTCTTTTTTAACATCTTCTGCTTCAAAGAAAGTTTCTTTAGTTAAACCTTTTGCGTTAGCAATGATACTTGTTGGGAATGTTACTAACTTTTGATTGTATATAGATACATTTGAGTTGTACATTCTTCTTGCTGCTTGTAAATGCTCTTCAGTATCTGCAATAGATTTTTGTAATGTATTGTAATTTTCACTAGCTTTAAGTTCTGGATAATTCTCAGCTAAAGCATAGATTTTTTCTAAATTACTATTCATCTTTTTATTAGCATCAATTTTTTCTGCTGTAGTCATATTTTGTCTTAAGCTGATGGTTTCAAAGAGAGTCTCTTTTTCATGTTTTGCATATGATTTAACTACTTCAATCATTTTAGTTAGAGTATCATATCTTTTAGTTAAGGCTACATCAATTCCTGATGATGCTTCTTCTATTTTAACGATTGCTCTATTTAAACTATTAGATGTTGAAATAATCCAAATTATAAATATTACTAGTATTACAGCTAATACAATTAAAGCATATTCCATTCTACTCCACCTCCTTTTATTTTTTAAATAAATCGTTATCTAAACTTAATATATTTACAAAGTCTGTGATAGCGCTTATTTCCTCTTGAGTTTTTTGTTTAGCTTCTTCAATATTTACTTTTTTATAAATACTTGCTTCAAATAAGTCTTTGTTATTATGAACAGCGATATGAAGTCGGTTGTCTATAAAGCAAAAAAGTAATTTTCCATGAATTTTTTCCCCTACTTCTTTGATTTTAGTCATCATATTAGGAGTAAGGATGTAGAAAGCATCTAATTCATTTTGAGCATATACTTTATATAGTTTATTAAATTCGGTATCCTCTAATTCTACTTTTTTTAATTTATCTTCTTTTTTAGCAAATAAGACAATTACATTAGAATTGGTAAATCCTTTACCTTTAATCTTAATATTTGCTTTAAATTCTTTGTTGAAATCAAAGATATACCATTGCCCTTTGAAAAGTGTATATGTATGTGTATCACCATCTGAATCAGTAGTTTCTTCTTGAATTTCGACATCAGATAATTCAAAGTTTATATTCTTATATTTTCCAGTTATGTAATCGTTTGAATAGAAAGTATCTCCCATATTCATCATATTTGTACTGGCAATAAGCTCTCTTGATATACCTCTTTCGTAATCAAAAGTTACATCGGTGCAGATTTCTTTTAAAGCTGCTACCACAATATTTTGTTTATACATTTTTTCAAATTCGGCGATATCTTTATGTGATATTAATGAGGCAACTATTATACCTGGTATTATTAAACCGATTGCCGTAAAAGACAATAAGGGAAATAATAAAATAGCACCTACAATGCAAATTCCAAAGCATGTTAATTGTTTTTTTAAAGCTTTTTTTCTAGCTTGTTCTAATTCTTCTAACATTTTTTCTCCTCTATATCAATATTGCCAATAAACATCGCATCTCCAAAGCTAAAGAAACGATATTTTTCTTTAATAGCTTCTTTATATGCGTTCAAGATATTTTCTTTGCTTGAAAAAGCAGATACTAGCATGACTAATGTACTTTTTGGCAAATGAAAATTAGTTATTAGACCATCTACTGCTTTAAACTCATATCCTGGATAAATAAAGATATTGGTATCTTCATGACAAGGAATAAATTTTCCATGCTTTTGAATAATAGATTCTAAGGTTCTAACACTTGTTGTTCCAACAGCGATAATTCTTCTTCCTTCTTTTTTGGCTTTATTTAGTGCATCAGCTGCTTCTTTATTCATTAAATACTCTTCGGTATGCATAACGTGTTTAGTTACATCTTCCACGTTTACTGGTCTAAATGTTCCAAGTCCTACATGTAAGGTAATGTGAACTATTTCAACTCCCTTTTCTTTAATTTGATTAAGAAGTTCAGGTGTAAAATGCAAGCCGGCAGTTGGCGCAGCAGCAGATCCAGTAATCTTAGCATAGACAGTTTGATATCTATCTTTATCCGCTAATTTTTCATGAATATATGGTGGAAGAGGCATAGTGCCTAATTCATCAAGTATTTCCATTAAAATACCATTATAAATAAGTTTTACAATAGTAATACCCTCTTCTTTGATTTCTTTTACTTCAGCTTTTAATTTTCCTTCACCAAAAATAATTATTGTTTTTTCTTTTAATCTTTTTTGGGGTTTTGCTAAACATTCCCACTCATTGTTTGATAATTCTTTTAATAGAAGAAGTTCTATTACAGCGTGGGTATCTTCTTTTTCGCCAATCAGTCTTGCTGGTATTACTTTGGTATCATTAATAACTAAGCAGTCTGTTGGTTTTAAATAATTAATAATATTGTAGAAATGATCATGAATTAAAGCCCCACTTTTTTTATCCATAACAAGTAATCTTGAATCACTACGATTTTTTAGCGGAGTTTGCGCGATTAATTCTTCCGGCAATTCATAATCAAAGTCATCTGTTTTCATTTTCTCACCAAACCTATAATTTTATTATACAATTCTTCATTGATATCTTCAATAGTTCTTATCTTACTATCTGAAGCACAATTTATAGTATCATAATTATATAGTTTGGCAAGTTCTAAATATGCTTCTTCTCCTCTTTTTAAATATTCTTCATCATTTTCTACTTCATCAGGCTTTTCTTTTCGATGTTGTTTTAAAACTTTAGCATATTCAAATGGGAGATATAGAAGAATCGTCTTATCTGGTCTTGGTAACTCATTGATAACGTATTCTAGCATATCTATTTTTTCATATATTTTTAATCTTTCTTCTTTGCTTTTTAATAAACCACCTCTATGAGCCATATTGCTGGTTACATAGCGGTCAATAATTACTAATTCATTTTCTTCAAGAAGCTTTTCTAACACTGGCAAGTTATATCTTCGATCAGCAGCATAAAAATCACATGCTGCTAGAGGGTCAATGTTTCCACCACCTTCAGGGAAAAATGAACCGCTTGTTTTTAAAGATTCTTCTACCATTTGAGGTTTTCCTAATACGCAAGCTCCAATTATTCTACCGGTTGGACTTTGATAGTTAGGAAATGACATTCTGCCTACCTTTACTCCATTTTTAGTTAGTTTGTCAAACAATAAATTTGTTTGAGTTTCTTTACCAGAACAGTCTGTTCCTTCAATAATTAGTAATTTTCCTTTTGCCATTATTTCCTCCTAGTGTATATTACAAATTTATATTTTATATTGTTTTCATTAATTTCTTCAATTTCTTCACGTTCATAAAGTTCTTTATTAAAGTTTGGAAAATAAACATCTGCATTGGATTCCGCTGATATTTCAGTTAGATATAATTTATTTGCATATGGTAAAAATTCTTCATAAATTTTTGCTCCACCAATAATGAAGCACTCTTCTTTTTTATTTTTAACGTAATCTAAAACATCATTTACTTCATGCATAATAATTGCACCATCAATTGTAAAATTTCGATTACTTGTTAAAATAATTGAAGTTCTATTTGGTAATAAGCCAGGTAATGATTCAAAACATTTTCTCCCCATAATAATGGCCTTGCCAGATGTGACCTTTTTAAAATATTTTAAATCACTTGGCAAGTGCCATATTAAATCATTGTTTTTTCCTAATTCATTATTTTTACCAATAGCGGCTATTAAACTTAGATTATCCATTATTGAGCAATTGGGAATCTAATTGGTCCCATATGTTCATATCCTTCTACTTTAATATCTAAGCAATCTTTTGAATTATCAAATTTGAAGAAATCATCAACTTCTGGATTAATCCATAATTTAGGAGCAGGAATATCTTCTCTTGTATCAAATCTTTCAATTTGTTCTTTTATTCCATCAACTTGATTAACATAGATATGAGCATCTTTAATACTCCAATCTATGGTTCCTGGTTTTAATCCAGTTACTTTAGCTATTAATGATAGTAGTGTTGCATACTGAGTTACATTGAATGGTAGTCCTAATGGAACATCACAACTTCTTTGATGAACCCACATATTTAGATATCCATCTGTTACATCCCATTCACTACTCCATACACATGATGGTAATACAGCTGTATCTAAATAGTCGTTTTGCCATAATGTCATTACCATTCTGCGATCTGTGGGATTATTTTTGATTGTTTCTATTAAGTTTTGAGTCATCTTAAACTTATTAACAATATAACCATATGCTGTTCCAATTGTGTGAGCATATTTTTTATCAAATTCTCTAACAATATCCTTTTTGACATACTTGCCATTTTCCATGACATTTTGAGTTGCATGCCATAATCCTTCATCATCTATTTCCCATTCATCCCAAATATGAACATTTCTTTCTTGAAGCCATCTTACATCGTTGCTTTGTTCTTGATAAATCCATAGCATTTCAAGAATGGCTTGGCGGAAGAATAACTGCTTAGTTGCAAGAACTGGAAATTCTTCTCTTAAATCAAAATGTAAATGATATGAAGGAATTTTGATGGTATTTATTCCTGTACGGTTTTCTACCTCTACACCTTCATCTAAGATTTTTTTACATAGTTTTATATACTCTTTATCCCATTTTGTCATTTTAATACCTTCTTTCTATTTTTTATAAATTGGATGAGTCTTAGTTATATTTAAAACTTCTTCTTTTAATTTTTCTAATTGCTTTTCATCATCACTATTTTCTAAGGCACTTGCAATTATTTTACCAATGTGTCTAAAGTCTTCTTCATTTAATCCTCTGGTTGTCATAGCTGCACTTCCAAGTCTTAATCCAGATGTTTTAAAGGGACTTTCCGTTTCATTTGGTATCGTATTTTTATTTACTGTGATATGTATTTTATCAAGTAGTGTTTCCGCTTCTTTACCGGTTATTCCATAACGGGATTTAACATCAATTAATAGTAAATGATTGTCAGTACCACCAGATATAACTTTAATTCCTTCTTCTTTTAAACTATCTGATAGGGCCTTAGCATTTTTAATAACATTATCAATATAAGTTGTAAATTCAGGTTCCATTGCTTCGGAAAAACACTGCGCTTTAGCAGCAATTACATGCATTAGTGGTCCACCTTGAATTCCTGGGAAGATTGTTTTATTAATTAAAGAAGCAATTTCTTCGTTATTAGTAAGAATTAACCCACCTCTAGGGCCTCTTAAAGTTTTATGAGTTGTGGTGGTTACTACATCAGCATATGGAATTGGAGATGGATGAGCACCAGTTGCTACTAACCCAGCAATATGAGCCATATCAACCATTAAATATGCTCCTACTTCGTCAGCTATTTCTCTAAATTTTTTAAAGTCGATAATCCTTGAATATGCAGATGCACCAGCAATTATAAGTTTTGGTTTGCATTCTAGAGCAATTCTTCTAACTTCTTCATAATCTATCATTTCATGAACTGGATCAACTGTATAGCTAACAATATTATATTCTTTGCCGGAAAAATTCATAGGATGGCCATGAGTTAAATGTCCTCCATTTGATAAATCCATGCCCATGACAGTGTCACCTATGTTTAATAAAGCTTTATAAACAGCCATATTAGCACTAGATCCTGAATGGGGCTGAACGTTAGCATATTTACATTTAAATAGTTTGCAAGCATATTCTATTGCTAAATTTTCAATTACATCAATATACTCGCATCCTCCATAATATTTTTTACCAGGATATCCCTCAGCATATTTGTTGGTTAAGATACTTCCTTGTAATTTTAAAATGTCCTTTGATACATAATTCTCACTTGCGATAAGCTCAATGTTGTTTTCTTGTCTATTAGCTTCATCGCGTAGTGCTTTAGATATTTTTTTATTCATCAAACAAACCTCCTCCTTTTTTGATATGTGAATAACTTTTATCTGTGGCAATTCTACCTCTTTGAGTTCGTTTAATGAAACCTTCCTGCATTAAGTATGGTTCTACTACATCTTCTAAAGTTGATACTTCCTCTCCAATTGAAGAAGCAATTGTTTCAACTCCAACAGGACCTCCGTTAAATTTATTTATTAAGCTTTCTAAATATTCGATATCTACTTGGTCTAAACCATATTTATCTACTTTTAAGCGTTCTAAAGATCTTAAAGTAATTTCTTTGGTTATTTCTGATTCCCCAGCTACTTGAGCAAAATCTCTCACCCTTTTAAATAATCTATTAGCTATTCTTGGGGTTTTGCGTGAGCGGTTAGCAAGCTCTTGAGCAGCTTCATCATTTATATCCATTTCTAAAACTCTGGAAGTTCTTTTAATGATATCTTTTAATTCTTCAGTAGAATAATAGTTTAGTTTAGAAACAATTCCAAAGCGATCTCTTAGTGGGGCAGAAATATCCCCTGCTCTAGTTGTTGCTCCTACTAAAGTAAATGGTGGAAGTTCGATTTTGATACTTCTACTTGATCCTTCTTGACCTACCACTATATCTAATTCAAAGTCTTCCATTGCTGGATATAATATTTCTTCAATAAATTTGGGAATTCGGTGAATTTCATCGATGAATAAAACATCACCAGGTTCAAGAGTAGATAATACAGCCGCTAAGTCACCACTTTTTTCTAAGGCTGGGCCAGTTGTTGTTTTAATATTTGTCCCAAGTTCATTAGCAATAATGTGTGCTAGAGTTGTTTTACCTAATCCTGGAGGCCCATATAATAAAACATGATCCAAAGCTTCTCCACGAATTTTAGCAGCCTCAACGAAAACACGAATATTTTCTTTTACTTCATCTTGCCCAATGTATTCATCTAATCTACTAGGACGTAACCCTTCATCCGTAGAATCAATTTCTAGTTTTTCTCCAGTTAAAATTCTTTCTTTCATGTTTAAACCTCCCTAATAATTATTTAAGCATTAATTTAAGTGCTTCTTTTATTTGATTTTCAATAGTTAAAGATCTATCAACTTTTGGTAATACTCTTTTAATATCAATTGGCTTATATCCAAGATTTTCTAATACTTCTACAAGTTCATCAGTTGTATCAGATGCTTCTATTTCGATATTTCCTAATTTACCTTTTAAGTCCAATATCATTTGTCTAGCTAGTTTGTCTCCCACCTTAGGGAATTTCTTTAAATATAAAATATTTTCTCTTTCGATGGCATCAGCAATTCCTGATACACTGCCACTTGCAAGCATTGGTAAAGCTGTTTTTGGCCCTAAACCTTTAACATTTATTAATTTTAAAAATAAATTTTTTTCATCTAAAGTTTTAAATCCATATAAAGCATTTTCAGTTTCATTAATATAATTATGAGTATAAACTGTGTATTCTTTTCCTTCTTCATATGAATATGGATTGGCTACAAATATTATATAACCAATCCCATGATTATCTAAAACTATATAGTTACTTGTTAAGTATTTTACGCTTCCAATTATATATCCAAACATAATTACCACCCTATTTTTTATTGTATCAAAATGCCATATCAAAGTCTATTATTTGGCTTATTATTTACGTTCATTTTTCATTCTTTAATAAAGTATATCATAATACACTTGTTCGTGTAAATAAATATATAAAAAGTTTTTAATTTATTAACATTTTTGCGCCTATCTGTGTAAACTATATTAGATACAAAGGAGGTTTTATTATGTATTATTATGGATATAATGGTGGCTACAATAGTGGTTATACTAATCCTTGCTATTCTACTTATGTAGGAAATACTGGAGGATATGGCCTTGGTGCTGCCTTGTGGATTGTTTTATTTATTCTTCTAGTTATTATAATTGGAGCTGGTTGGAATTTTGGAAATAATCGTAATAATGACTAAAAAAAGGAAAGATATCTTTCCTTTTTTAATCATATTTAATACAGCTGGTACTATTTAATGAAGAATAACCTGATGGACATCCTTTAGATTCAGACCAATCTGGGAAATTTGTATTACCAGAGTCAGCAGGACATCCGACATCAGCTGTAGTATCTTTATATGCCCACCAATGAAGTCCATCATGATTAAGTTTTATTTCACCTTGCCAGCCGCCATTTGGCTCATCCGAACACCAACATACGGTATTACATTTGCATGAGCACCCTGGTACTAAATCACTACAACTTCCTGCTCCAAGAGTATAGCATCTTATTTTCTTAGCTGAGATGCTGACCCATTTAGCGTATAAGTGAACAGTTTGCCCTAGACGGTTATTAATCCAATTGTCCGTTACTCCACTAGTTGGTGAATAATCTTTTTGATTTTTATCTTTATTAGCTGCTTCATTCCAACCATATAATGTTCTTCCACTCTTAGACCAATTAAATGTTTCAAATTTCTGACCACTCTTTCCTGGCATATAGACTCTTGTTGCTGTTAATGCATCTGAAGTTGAAGTATTTCTATGGAATATTACAGTTACACCAAGTGGTTTTATTTCATAACCATCCGAAACATTATCCGCTTTATCTTTTGCAAATAAATATGATGTTTGCGTATTATAAGTATTATTTATTTTTATATTAGGGGTTTGATGAGTTCCTGACCCAGTATAATTTTGCCAAGTACATGATGAAGAAGAACTTGAGTTAATTAAACAATAAGATGCTATACCACTTCCATCAGCATTATCACTCATTTTAAAAACTATTTGACTATTAGTGACATTAACATCGCTTATAGTTGGTTTAGATTTATCAATATATCCTGTTACTTCGATACTTTGATTGCAATTATCAAGATTATCACAAGCTCTAAAGAATCTTTTATATATACCATTTTCAGATAATTTATATAAGTTAGATGCACTTGAATAATTATATTTTGTCCAAGTATGATTATCTACGGATATTTGATATTCTTTAAGGCCACTATGATTATCTTTTCCACCCGATGGGATTTTATTGCTTTCACTTCTTGCTACTAATAAATCTTGGTTTGTCCAGTCTCCATTATATGGATTCCAATTGGAAAGTGAATAATTCATAGTAATTGGTTCTGGAGGTGTATTATCAAAGAAAAACGTTCCAAGAGAAACAAGGTTATCAGCTTTATTTCCCATACGATCACTAATATTTGGTTTAATCCAAACATACATTTTTCCAGTTAATCCTTCAGCAGAAATATCGGCTCTTATCTCTTCAGTAGTTCCACTAGCATATGATAGGTTATAATTAAAATAGGTTTCTGGTTCTTTAACATTACTGGTGCTCCAACCATATTTAAATGATCCTCCTGATGCAAGGCCACTATCGATGTCTTGGATAATAACTGTATTGGAATGCTTTTTTTGCCAATTGTTGTTTTCTTCTTGTAATAGTCTTATTAATGGTTTTACTTCTTCATTAAATAGTTGTTTATTTGTTATTTCTCTAGTTGGATTTGTATAGGTAATGGGTGTTTTAGTTGTATGAGTACTACTTCCAGGAGTTATCGAAAAAATTCTTTTATATTTATTATAAGTAATATATAATTTATCATTTGTCATGTCTGATTTATCAACTGGATTGATAACTTTATTATCTTTATCATAGGCAATAAGGCTATTATTAGCTAAATCACCGTATGTTGTTTCACAATTTAAATTATCTCCATCAGTAGTACAATCTGTGTTAATATTAATAATACAATCTTTTCCGGTAATATCAATAAAACATTTTTCATTTTCTTGGCTCCACATAATTAATACATGTTCAGCAGAACTTTTTTTTGATTCTAACATATTTTCTTTAATT
>CACXGV010000051.1 GCA_902767375.1 uncultured Erysipelotrichaceae bacterium | reverse complement strand
TTTTGTTATTTGTGTTAAAGAATTAGTACCCCCTCCTGCTAAAACATAAGAAATCATTCCTGTATCCTAATCATATTGAAAATCATTGACAAAAGGAATAAAAGTAGTATATTTTTTAGTAACACCAGGTGTTTCTTCAACATTATACTAAATAATTAATTCATTTTCTTGTCTTTCTTGCCCCTGTATGAAAATACCATCATAATCATCACTTTCAATTGTATTCCAATCTCCCGCTCTCTTAATAATTGTATCAACACCGTTTTCAACAATATGAAGCTAATCTTCTTCAATTATATCTGGAATATCAGTACTAATTGTTTTTGGTACGTAAGAAGCTCGATCATTACTTAAAGGTTCTTCTGGATTTAAAATTTTACCATAATATTTTGGATTTTGTAATTGAAAAGCAGTAAAATCTAAAACTTGGCGATGTCCTTCTTCATCTTCTAAAT
Organism: uncultured Erysipelotrichaceae bacterium; assembly: GCA_902767375.1. Taxonomy (GTDB): domain Bacteria; phylum Bacillota_I; class Bacilli_A; order RF39; family UBA660; genus CAG-533. The sequence continues at coordinate 4,768 of CACXGV010000051.1, read as the reverse complement.
CTACATAGACCTCTCTTTTAGAAACTAATTCAATATTTTTTATCCATTTAATTTTACTTTGAGAAGTCTTTTGACTTGCATTAGCATATTTAAATACTACTTCTCCATTCTATTTTAATTCAACATCATTTACATAATTTAAACTAAATTGAACTTTATTATTATTATTTTTATCTAAAGAAGTAAAAATTAAAGTTAAAACACCATCTTCAAACTGCACATTAGATAATTGAGTAAAATAACCTAAAAAGAAATCTTTTTTCTAACCTTGCTCATAATTATCATAAACAATAGCAGAACAAACAACTATTTGAAGAAGAGTTATATCTATATTTGAATCAATTGAAGCAAGTTCTGTTGCGGGAACCCATTCAGCTATATCATATAAACTAGAATCAGTTCCATTTGGAACTAATTTATATAATTTTCTTTGTGTAGAATTATTTTGAGATTCTGTAAATTCTCCAATTGTAGTAATACGCATATCTCTAAGAGAATCACCTTTGACTCCTTTTGGAATACCTAAATCCCATTTATCATAAAAAGGGTGCGCTGCTCTGCTGCCCAAATAATCAACAGTAGGCTCTCCAGAATAAGCATGATTCTAACCTGCATAAGGACTAATTGCATGAGCAATAACATCAGTAACCTTATATGGTATTTTTAATCCAATATGAACAATTGTATCTCTATTTAATTCATCTCGTAAAGAAGCACTTATCCATTCAATATTATCATTAAAATGCTCTACCTCTGCACCAACTTGGTCTAATACCACTTCTCTTCCAGGAACTAAAGCACTTGGGAATGATAAATTAGGAACAACTTGAGTTTCTCCAGGATGCTAAGAATCAGTTTCATTATGTGTAGTTTGAGTAGGTCCAAAACTTCCATATCTTACTCTAGTTTGCATCCCATTCTCATTACTATTGCTAAAATCTCCTGCAACACTATCATATCCTGCAAGAGTTAAATGAGGTGCCTTTCCTTCTGGACCAATAATAGTTCCAACGAACTCAGCTCCTTTTGCGGGAATATTAGTATTAAGTTCAAAAGTATATGGATAAGGAGTTGTTTCAACTTCGTACTCTATTTTAGTAGGAAAAACCTCATTTCCATTTCTATCTTTAGTAATATATCCACTAATAGTTCTATCACTATTAAAATCCATTCCTCTTCTAAATAATTTACCATTATCAGGATGATTTTTATTAGGATTATTTATAATAACATATTCATCAAAATGGACTTCATTAAAACTACTCCCTTGTTCAAAATCTTTTGTCATAGACCTAATATCTAAATAAGATTTTACTATAACGAAGGAAGCACCGCGGCGACCTCCGTAAAAACTATTATAAGATGATGCCATTACGTATCTCCTCCTTCACTCTAATTTTCAGACTACTAATTTATTGAATCAGTAGTAATTTTATCTTTCTAATCATATTGATAGTCAATAATAAAACTATCATATCCTTTTTTACCTGTAGAATCTATTGAAATTTGAGGTATAGCACCTAAAAAATGTATTTTATAATTACTATTTCTTATTTCATAAATTCCACTAGGTCCTATTCTAATACCTTCACCATTTATACAAAATAACATACCAGAAGGTCCTTGAATACCAATTTTATTAAAAGGTGATTTACCATCTGGTATTAAATTATTTATTTGACATACCCGACAATGGTCTTTATCTAATGTAATAACTCTACCTTGATAAACTTTTTGAGAAATATCTGTACTATCATTTTGTTGAACTGTATCATCAGTGACTCCACTAATAGTAGAATCATTTACAGCTAAAGGGTCATCATTTTGAACCTATACATAATCATAAATGTTTCTTGTTAAAATTATATCAAAATTAGAATAATTATCATTAGGAGATACTATCATTTCTACAATAGCAAAATCTCTACTCATATCACCAGCCATATAACCAATTCCACCTGTATTACTAGGATAATTAGTCATATTATTTAAAAATTGAACGCTTGAAGTAGAACTTTCCTAACCATTTGATAATTGAAAAGTCAAATCTTGCTAAGACAATCCAAATTTACAAATAGCTAGCTGAATATAATAATATGAATCTGATTTAAAAAGTCCTGTAGAAAGTCTTAAAGTTCTATCAAAAAATTTCGTATTCTAAGCAAATTCTGAAGTTTTCTTTAAAGACTATATAGTAAAAGTCATATCTTCAATAGCTGACTAAGGATTAATCTTATCAGAATTTAACTGTCCTATTTTAAAACTCATTTTTATCCCTCCTTTTTATTATACTTTCTATAATGCTCTCGAAGCATTTATAGTTAATAAACCTTCTGCATCTAAAGCAAAAGACATACTATCTATCATATAATCTCCATATATATTACTCTAAGGATTAAATACTGAAATTCTAGTATTTGGCTATAAGAAATATAATGGAAGAGTTTGAATTGTAATTGTTTCATTATAACTTGTAAATTGATGAATAGTTTGTCTTATGTCTTGATATGCTGAATTATAAATACCACCTATATCAAGATTATCATATATCTCAGGAGGTATTAAAATATATTTTTGACCTTTGTTTTTACAATACTCACGTTTATCTGCTGTATCTATCTGCCCATTTTTAATTAAGAAAATGTCTGGAATAACATTTTCAAAAATACAATTAGTGTTTTTACCATTATTCACTACATAAGACCTTCTTCCTATATTATCAATAGAGAATTGATTAATAGAAGAATTTCCTGTATCGATAAAATCTAAATAATAATCTAACTAATAAGGCTTTTCTAAAGTTTCTTTATAAAATTCTGCATTAGCTACATCATATATTTTAGGCCATTCATTTTTTAACTATTCATAATAAACACTTGGTTTTAATCCCCAAGCCTATGCGGCCGCCCCTTGAAGAAGAAGCTAAGTTCTCCAATCTTTAACCTGGATACTTATCGGTTTTTCATCGAGCTCCCGCCACTAATAATTACCACTGCTATTTTTAAAAGTTTCATATAAAATACCTGTAGTATAATTCTCGTCTGTAAACTTAAAATAATATCTATTTAAAGTATCATAACTTGCTTCAGGTCTTACTGTAGCTCTTGAATTAGCTTTATATTTATCTAAAGTTTCATTTGGTTCTAATAATAAAATAGGTAATTTCCAAACTCCTTTATTACTAAGAACTTCGTTCCCATTATTATCAACATATAAAACTTCTTTCTTTTCAAAACCAAAATAAGTATCATCAGAACTTAACATTGGTATTCTATCAATAGCAAGATGATAACGAATGGGCCATTCTCTTTTCTATATATCAGTTCTAATTCCCCATATAACAAAATCATTCTTAATTGCTCCATATTGAGGAGTATTGGAATAAGATTTAATCATATTACTATCCTAGAAACTAAAGGCGGGAGTGCCTTTAGACATATCCATTAGATAAGCATTAATCAAATTCTAGTTTTGTTGTTTTGCTATAAACTAAGGTACTAATTGTTTATTAGCTTGAGCTTCTAATATATATTTAGCTTGAGAATTATTTAAAAAGTTTTTCTTTTCTTGAAATCTAAAATTTCCATCTATATCATAGAAATATTCATAATTTCCAAGCACCTATATGATTCTCTCTAAAATATCGGTAACTGCGGCGCCCGCATCACAAACAAGCTAGTCTGGGTATGCAAAAACCTAATTAACAAATCCCACATCATGACCTTGCTCAATCACATTTATAACGGCGCCCGCATCTTCCGCAGCTCTTTGATATGCTTCCTATTGAGTTAAACAAAAATAACATCTGCTCGCATCATGATTAAAAACAACTTGATATAAAGGATTTTTTAAATTCCATCTCATTCCATAGGGAACTAAATTATCTAAATCAGAAATTAAAATTTTTCCTAATTGTTCTCCTCCCCAGTGATTTACAACCTCTTGAATAATTTGATATATAGGGACTTTAACTTCTGTTCCATCTGCTTCTTCTCTAACATGAAAATCAGCAGCGGCAGGAATAATACCTCCTACCGTTCCATTTAATAAACACATTTTATCTTGTAACTGTAAACTTGCTACTAATCCAGTATCAGAGTGAGAAATAGAACAAGATATAATAACATAAGTTCCTAACGGAAACCAAAAAATATTATACTATGTATATTTTCTTGTGTCATTTAAATATCCTATTTCTAACATCATTTTTTTATTAATAGACAAAATATTCTAAGTATTAGTAATATTGTTCATTAATCCATCTATTGCAATACTTAAATTAGCTGTTCTTCTCATAGAACTTTGTCCATCTATATTAATACTGGCCGAGATAACCCTCCCTTCTATAGAACTAATTGGCTCCTCGGCCCAGTTTAATACTGTTACTTTAGCTAAATATGTTTTAATATGTTCTAAAGATAGTTCTTTAAGAAAGGCGGTATCTTCTAAATATCTATATCTAGTTTTCATCTTAATACCTTTCTTTTAAAATTTGACAATAATAATCTATAATTGCTTCAGTAGGATAACCATATACAATTCCTGTTTCTGTTGAAAAAGTATACCAACCACCATGATAATAAATACAACTTAAATTTTGAATTAATTTTTCTAATAATAAAATTGTATCTAAATTAATCTAATTAACTTCATCATTTTCTACCATAGTAATTCTATACATATTATTAGCTTCTGCTAAAGATAATCTACTAATTAAAATATTTAAAGATTCTTTATTTGTAATACTATATACACATTTATCTTTAGG
>CACXGV010000050.1 GCA_902767375.1 uncultured Erysipelotrichaceae bacterium | reverse complement strand
ATAGATAGATTATGTCATTCTAATGAAGATAATTATATGATGGAATTACTTGCTAGTATTACTAAGAAAGCTGTAGATAAAAAAATAATTAGTTATGATGATTTATATTATTTAACTGAAAAAGAAATATTTGCTATATTTGATAAGAATAAACCACTAGATAAATTGCTTTATGAATTTAGGAATATTAAACTTAAAGATATTAAAGAAAAGGATATTCCTAATTTAAAGATAAGAGTAATAAATCCATTAGTACAAAATAAAAGAATCCTTTAGGATTCTTTTTAGTTAGTAGTATTTCTTGCAGAAATTAATTGATTACTAATATAAGTTTCATATTGTTTTGCAAGTTCGGAATCTTGGATTTTCATTCCACTATTTTTTCTTATTTCAGCCATAGCTTCAATAGCATATGCTTTATCAGCATTTCTTTTTTCTTCAGCTAATTTAGAAATAATAGTATCTTTTACTTTGTCTAATGATTCTTTTTCTTTTTCACCAGTTTTTAAGATGATATGATAACCAAATTGAGTTTTAACTGGTTCTTTTGTATAAGTATTAAGTTTTAATTTATAAGCTGCAGTTTCAAATTCAGTAACCATTTTACCTTTATTAAAGTAACCTAAATCTCCACCTTTATCTTTATTAGATTCATCAGCAGAGTATTGTTTTGCTAAATCATCAAATTTTTCACCTTTGTCTAATTTAGTAATAACTTCTTTAGCAGTTTTTAAAGCAGCAGCTTCAGCAGCTTTTTTCTCGTCATCAGTCATTTTATCAGTTACATTTGGCGTAATTAAGATATGTTTAGCTGAAATATCACCAACAACTTCTTCATCATAATATTTTTTAATTTCTTTATCAGTTACAGAATCTTTAGCGTAATCAGTAACTGCTAAATCACGATAATATGATAATTTTAGCATTTCTTTAAATTCAGCGATTGTTTCAATACCATAATATGATTGTAGTGCTTGTAATAATTTAGATTCATCATATTTTCCATTATCATCTACATAATATTGCTTGATATTCTCAATTTGTTTATCAGCATCTGCAGATGCATCTTTATCTTTATTAGGATATTTTTCTAATAGGATAGTTCTATCAATCATATCAATTAAAGAACTAAGTGCATATTTCTTTTTAATTTCATTATATAAATCATTAGCACTGATAGCACTTTCGGCTTTAGTAAATGATACAACAGCTTCCTCTCCATTAGCTAATTTAGGTATTTTTCCACAACCAGCTGCAAAACTTAAAATCAATAAACTTAATAATATTTTTTTCTTCATTTTACCCTCCATAACGTTTATTATAGCAACAATATAATTAAAATACAAGAACACAATTAAGGTTTTTTGCGTACAATAAAATGAGTATACGAAAAGGAGGTTGTGACATGCACGGTTGTGGAAATCAAAATGGCGGTGCTTCAGGTGCTGCATTTATTCTAGTTTTATTTATTCTTTTAGTGATTATTGTTGGAGCAGCTGTAATCTAAAGGAGGTTTTATGAATATAAATTCTAATAAAAACCAGTTTATTGTATTGGTATTATTTATATTACTGGCAATAATACTTGGTGCAGTTTTAGTTTAATAAGAGGGTTTACCTCTTTTTTCTTTTATGATAAAATATTTTAGAGAATAGGTGATAATGATGTTTGGAAAAACTATTAGTATGGAAGATGCTTATGTAGTTATAGAAAATGCATTACATAAGTTAGATGTTAATTATTTAAATTTTCATGTTGTATTTCCAGAGAATAACCGATCAGTAGTTGGCGAAATTGTAAGTATGAGTGAAGATATTATAAAAGTATTTTTAGTTGGAGAGATTAGAAATAATGTGTTTACTTCAGGAGTACTTAGAAAGCCAAATTTTAGTACTAAACCAAGACTAGTTTATAAGAGTGAAGTAGAACTACTTTTAGGTAGTCAAGATATTGATAGTATAGATAATTTATATATTGGTAAATCACTTAATTATGATGGTTTTAATATTAGTGCTGATGTTAATAATTTCTTTGCTAATCACTTTGCTATTTTAGGTAATACAGGTTCTGGTAAGAGCTGTGGCGTAGCAAGATTATTACAAAATGTTTTTTATCATAATAATGGTAAAATACCTTATAATGCTCATGTAGTTTTATTTGATGTTTATGGAGAATATAATAGTGCTTTAAATAAGATAAATGAAGTACCTGGTATGGGATATAAGTATTTTACAACTGATACAGATAAAAGTGATGGAGATTTATTAAATATTCCAGCTTACTTTTTAGAAGTAGATGATTTAGCTCTATTATTAAATGCTACTAGTGCTGTACAACTTCCTATTTTAGAAAAAACATTAAAGTTAGTTTATATTTTTAAAGGTCAAACAGGAGCAATGGCACAATATAAAAATGATATTATTGCGCAAGCACTTTTAGAATTATTATCAAGTGGTAGAAGTTCTACTCAAATAAGAGACCAAGTAATTGCAATTTTAACTAGATATTATACAAAAGATATAAATTTAGAAACGCAAATTGTTCAACCCGGTTATATTAGAACTTTAAGACAATGTTTAAATATTGATGCTCAAGGTAAAATGAATGCAGTACAATTTGTAGTTGATTTACTTGAAAAATATCAAAAATTAAATTTAACTACAATTGATGTAGATACTAGCATTACTTATAATTTAGATGATTTATATTATGCTTTAGAGTTTGCTTTAATTAGTGAGGGAGCTTTTAAAAGCGAAAAGATATATGATGAATATAGTCAGTTAAAAACAAGATTACAACAAATTATTAATAGTTCAAATAAAAGATTCTTTGAACCAGGTCAAACAAGAATTACGAAAGCAGATTATATTCGTAAGTTATTTCAAGGACCTAATGGTAAAGTTCAAATTGTTAATATGAATTTAAATTATATTGATGATAGATTTGCTAAAGTATTAACAAAAATATTTACCAAAATGTTCTTTGATTATGCGACAGATTTAGAAGTTAGAGGATCTTTCCCAATTCATATTATATTAGAAGAAGCACATAGATACGTTCAAAATGATAATGATATTAATGTCCTTGGTTATAATATTTTTGATAGAATTACTAAGGAAGGTAGAAAGTATGGGGTTATTATTGGCCTTATTACTCAAAGACCTTCAGAACTATCTAATACAGCTTTATCACAATGTTCAAACTTTATAGCATTTAGATTGTTCCATCCACAGGATTTAAAAATAGTTAGTAGTATTTCATCTAATGTTAGTATGGAAACTATTGATAAACTTAAGAGTTTAACTAGTGGTACGGCAATGATATTCGGAGTATCATTTAAGCTTCCTTTAATAGTTAAATTAGATTTACCAGATCCAATGCCTAAATCATCAAGTTTAGATGTTAAGAATGTTTGGTATACAAATAATTAATAAACTATGATATAATCACCTTATAGGATAAGGTGATTTTTCTATGGTAGAAAATTCAAGAAGAACAATTACTATAGTAGGATTATTTGCCCTTTTATTAGTACTAGCCTTTGGAGTTACTTATGCAGCTTTTAGTGCTAGGGTAACGGGGCTTGAAAATGCTTCAGTAATTAGCTTAGATGGTGGAGAAATGTGGATAGATATTGATGGGGGACCAGATATAGTAGCAAATAATCTAATACCAGATAATGATCATCCGTGGGTAACTAAAACTATAACTTTAACTGGTAAAAATAATACTGGTGATTTAACAATGTCTTATAAAATAAATATAGTTATAGATAATAATACCTTTGTAACAACACCAATGGTATATACATTAGAAAGTACCAATAATTCAAATAATGGAGGTATAATACCAAGTGTAGAGAATAAAACTCCTATTAATAATATAACTAGATTAGGAAGTGGATATTTTAATCAAGGAGAAAATTTAACACATACATATGTCTTAAAGATATATTTTCCAGATACAGGAGTAGATCAAAGTGTAGATATGAGAGCATTATATGCAGCTCATATAGACATAAATGGAACAGAATCAAGTATTGTAACAAATTGTACATATGATGGAGAATTAGTAGCTGGAGCAGAATATGTAAATGGACAATATACCTATCATTATTTAGAAGAATACACTAATGCTAATGGATGGGTAAGCATATCTAATGGATGGGGAGTAGTTTTAACAGATGTAGTTACAAATAATGGAGCATCAACAGATCCAGTAACAAGCCCAGTATGTACTTTTATAAATGGCGTGCCGGTAACAAGTGCCAGCTCAATGTATTATAATAGCCAGGCAATTTCAATAGATTTAACAAAGTTTAATACAGGTTATATAACTAATATGTTTACAATGTTTAGAGGAGTTGTCGCACCATTAGATTTAAGTACCTTAGATACTTCAAATGTAACAAGTATGGAGTCATTACTTAACCGTTATGCTGGATCATCATCAGTAGATTTATCTAGTTTTGATACATCTAAAGTGACAAATATGCAATGTATGTTCTGCTATAGCTCATTGACTTCTATAGATCTTTTATATTTAAATACATCTAATGTAACAAATATGAGAAATATGTTTGGCAATACTAATTTTTCAAATCTAGATTT
>CACXGV010000049.1 GCA_902767375.1 uncultured Erysipelotrichaceae bacterium | reverse complement strand
GCGCATTATAGATAATGAATTATCAGCATTAAATATTTTAAAGGTTTAGGTGATAATAATGGATGAGGCAGAATTAATTGAAAAATATGAAGGACTAATATATAAAGTAGCTAAAAGATTTTATAATGTAGAACTCGCAGATTTATATCAAGCAGGCTGCGTAGGTTTAATAAAAGCATCTAGAAAGTTCAATAAAGAAGAAGGTACTGATTTTATTTCTTATGCTTATATGCACATTTTTGGTGAAATGTATGAGCTTGCTAACAAAAGTAGAGATATTAAACTAAATAAATTATATTTAAAAATTTATAAAGAACTAGAGAAAGTTCGGTCGAACTTTCTTAATACAATGCATCGTGAACCATCAACGATTGAATTATCTGAATTAACTGGATTTGAAGAATCTATCATTATTGAAGTTTTAACTTTAACAAAAGATATGATTAGTTTAGATGCTGAGTACGAATCTTTAAATGGAACTACAACTGTCATGGATTCTTTGGGTGAAGAACCAAATTTTGATGATAAAATTCTTTTAGAAGAATCATTAGATACTTTAGAACCTCTTGAACAAGATGTTATTAAAATAAGATATTTTAATGATCTAACCCAAACAGAAACAGCCAAAGTATTAGGCATCTCACAAGTAAAAGTTTCAAGAGTAGAACAAAAGGGTAAACAAAAAATTCTTGAGTATATAAGATGCTAATTATCGCATACTACTAATGTGATAATATGAATAAAGAAGAATACTTAAGTATTGTAAAAAAATACACTCCCAAAGAAAACAAAATAAAGAACTATTTTTATGCTTTTTTAGTAGGTGGATTAATTGGCTTTTCTGGCGAATTAATTAAAAAAATAATTATATGTTTATTTAATATAAGTGCTAAAGATGCATCATCCTGGACAAGTTTACTTGTTATCCTAATAACATGTATATGTACTGGTCTGGGTTTTTTTGATAATTTAGTATCTAAATATAAAAGTGGTTTGTTTATTCCAACAACAGGTTTTGCCCATTCGATAATGTCTAGTAGTCTTGATTATAAAAAAGATGGACTTATTACTGGACTAGGATCAAATATTTTTAAACTGGCGGGAAGTGTAATTCTTTATGGCCTAATAAGCGCATTTATTATGGGTATTATAAAGGTGATTATAAATGTATAAGTTTAAAAATGTTTATCTTAAAGATTGGTACACTATAGTCGGGCCTCTAGAATCAAAATCTAATTTAAAAAACTATAATCAAACTATTAATGATTATTACTATGGTGAAAAAACCTTTGAAAAAGCCGAAATAAAAATGCAAAATAATGTTCTTGATAATTTATTAGAAAAAAATAGTCCGGAATTAATAATTGGTAGTGATTTACTTAATCAATTAATTATTTCTAATATGAGTTTAAAAAATCGCAATATTCCATATTTAGGTTTATATTCAGCTTGTGCCTCAAGTGTGGGAGCACTCATTACTTTATCAAGCATGATTGACTCGCATAAAATAAAAGAAGGATTATTTATCACAAGTGCACATAACTTAACTGCTGAAAAGCAATATCGTTTTCCAGTAGAGTATGGTTCACCTAAACCAATAAGAAGTACCTTTACCACTACTGCTTCCGTAGGAATTGTTTTAACAAATAAAAAAACCTCTTATAAAATAGTCAATGGAACGATTGGATGTGTAGTTGATTCTTACCTAAAAGATACTTCTAATATGGGTGGGGTAATGGCAATTGGAGCAGCTCATACTTGCTTAAGACATTTTAAAGAAACTAATACATCGCCAAATGATTACGATTTAATTTTATCAGGAGATCTAGGAAAAGCCGGTGAAAACATTTTCAAAGAATTAATGAAAAGAGAAAATTTTATCTTAAAAAACTATAAAGATGCTGGTACTTTAATATATCAAAACAAAGATTATTCCGGTGGAAGTGGACCAGCAGTTTTACCACTAGTATTTCTTTCAAATATAATAAATAATAAAAAATATAAAAGAATTCTTTTACTAGCAACTGGATCCTTGCATAGCCCAACATTAGTAAATCAAAAAAATACGATCCCAACCATAACTCATGCATTAACAATTGAGGTGATCAAATGACATTAGTATATTCATTTCTATTTTCTGGATTTGTATGTTTAATCGCCCAAATCATTATGGATAATTCAACTTTAACTCCAGGACATTTAACTAGTTTATTTACTGTACTTGGTTCTATACTTGCTTGTTTTGGTATATATGATTTAATAATAGATAAAGTTGGAAGTGGAGCCAGTTTATTAATAATTAATTTTGGCTCAACCTTAACTAATTACGCATATTTAGGTTTTGTTAAAAATGGTATTATCGGACTATTTAGTAATATTCTAGTAGGATCATCTTTAATAATATCTTCAACAATCATAATAGCAGCCATAATAACCTTCTTTACTAATCCCAAAGACTAAAGAAGTCATACATCAGTATGACTTTTTATTTTACCTAGTAAATAGATAATTAATAATGTAATCATAATCCAATCTAAATAATCAAGAATAAATACTGTAACACTATAATTATTTATTGTAAGAATCATAACTATAAATAATGCTGCAATAGTACCAATGCATACTTTTTCATTAAACATTTCCTTAATATTTATAATACTATGAGAAGATAAAGTATATATGTTAATAATCCAAATAAAGAATAATACATTTTGAATATTTTCAATGAAATTCAAAATTGCAATATTTTTAAAAATCATATATTCTGGATAGCGATATAAGCTTGCTAACCCAACTCCTAAATTACCAACAATCATAATAAATATAATAAGAAGTAGAATAGAAGATAAAAGATATATTTTTAAACTATAATTTTCTTTAAACTTAGGAAGAACTTGCAATGAGATAGTACTATAAAGTGCAAATTCAAAAGCTCCAGTTAATATATTTTGTGGTGAATTAATCATAACCGGTCTAAAAATATCTAAATCTATTGTTGGCATTAAAGAACAAATAGCAAATACTATTATTAAAAGATAAATAATATTTAAAAGACTTATAACTTTCATAAGAGCATATCTATTTTTAGTAGAAGTATAAAGTAATAATCCTATAAAAGGCAGCATAATTATTATAACATTTGTTTTGTCTAAATAAACAGAAGATATCAATTTTGTAATAACAAATATACTTAAAAAGAGTAGAGCAATATTAAAAAAATAATAAAGCAGCTTAGAATTCTTATCAGGTAGTTTTTTTATTAAATAGTTTACTATTAACCCAATAATAGTGCCTAATATTATACTTATCCAAATATCTGACCTAGCTGAATTAATTATCCTAGTTGTTCCAAGACCAATAAAAAGTGAAAAAGATATTAAAAATTGAGATGAATTATATAGTATTCTATTTTTCATATTTATCTCCTATAGTTTTAAAGATTAAACCATCATGGCTAAGATTAGTTTGTATATTAATTATATAATCAATATTTTTAATATTATTTATTTCCTTTCTTGTCTTATTAAAATAAATCTTCTTAATTCCCAAAAAATCACTATTACTATCAATACTTAATCTAATTAAATCATCAACATCTTTTTTTATACTATTATTTAAATTATTAAGTACATATTCTTTAACATCATTTTTAGATATATTAATATCTTCTAATTGGGAAAAATAACCATCTATTTTTATATCAATTAATAGTTTATCATCATAAGTCATTTTAACTTTATGATTTGTTAGTTCAAAAACCAGCATATTACTATCATAGATAGTTTTATAATAATAATTAGTATTAACATTATTTAATAGATTAAAACTTTGAATCATATTTAAATCTAAAACTTCCGTAGCTTTATTTCCACTAAATACAATTGCTTCATTAATAATATAATCATCCTCTTGAACTTTTCCCACTGGCAAAATAATATCTTTATAATCATTTAAATATAACTTTAAAAACTCATCAAATTTAATATTAATAATATTATTTGTACTATTGTTAAAGATATTTTTTATATATTCTCCGGCAATTTTATTTTTTTCATTTAAAAACTTAATTGTTTCTTTATAATTATCATCAATAACAATATTAAAATTTGAACCAAAACTTATATCTCTTGTTAAATAATCTATTATAAAGTTCATTTTATTATTTGCTGTATCTTGATCAATCAAAATAACATTTAAATCTATAAAGTATAAATTTTTATCAATTTTAAGAGATAACTCTTGGATAGCTTTTTCTAAAGAAGAACCACTAGCGCTATGAACTGTACTAGCATCAATATCATCTTTAATATTTTCTCTTAACTCTAAAGTCACATTATATTCATTATTATCCCATTTAATAGCCATTAAAGTTACAATACCAATATCATTAAGTTCAATATAATTACACCCAGCTGATAATAAACACGTTAAACAAATAATTAAACCTAATAAAAACTTTCTCATTGTTCTGCCTTCCCAGTATCTCTTGTTAAATACTTACTTCTTTTAATCTTGCCAGTTATTTTGCCTCTAAGTAATGATTCTTTTAAATAGGTTAAATCAAAAGGTGCAACAGGGAAGGTATATGATAAACCAGCTGAATAATAAGAACATAGATTAACTAATAATAATATAAACATCATAAAGACCCCATATAGACCATAAAATGAAGCAACTAATAAACTAGTAAATCTCCAAACTCTAACAGAATTAACAATTTCTACATTACTGAAAACCATACTTGAAATAAAAGTAAGTGCCACAATTATAATCATTATTGGACTTACAATATTAGCAGCAACTGCAGATTCGCCTAATATCAATGCACCTAAAACTGATATAGATGAACCATAACTATTGGGGAATCTTATATCGCTTTCCCTTAACATCTCACAAATAAATAACATAAAAAAAGCTTCAATAGTGGCTGGGAAAGGAACTCCTTGCCTTTGCGTAATAAAACTTGTCAATAGTTTAGGCGGTATTGTTTCTTGATTAAAACTAATTATTGCAATATAAATCGCTGGAGTAAATATAGTTAGAAAAAAACATAAAAATCTTAATAGTTTAACAAAATTTATATTAGCACTATAAATATAATTATCGGAAATAGGATTAATAAAATCAGCAAGTACTGCTGGAAGAATAATACCGAAAGGTGAGTTATCCACTATAATTATAATTTTTCCTTCCATTAAAGCATTAACTAAAACATCTGGTCTTTCAGTAAGCTTAGCAGCAGGAAACAAACTTTTTCCTTCCTTAACTAAATATTGCTTTAACTCACCAGCATCAATTAATCTATCTATCTTAATATTTTT
>CACXGV010000048.1 GCA_902767375.1 uncultured Erysipelotrichaceae bacterium | reverse complement strand
GCAAGTACTAATATTAAACTGAATAACGTTAAAAACCATAATTTTTGTTTATTAATCATAAATCCTCCATTAATAAATTATATTAGTTTAATATCTTATTTATTACTATATAATAAAACTTAATATTTTGATTATAGTTCTTAAAATTCTTAAGTATATCATTTTTACCTCCTAACTATTACTAACGCACCAGAGGTATTTCTTTACCTCTACAACTTATATTAACTATTAGATAATAATTTCCTTTTTCTAAAACTAAATTTGTTGATAAAAAAACCATTTTGTTGAAAACTTATTGATAAATTATGATCAAAATAGTAATATTTTATTAAAGGAGATTAATATGAAAGATTTCTATTATTACTTTTTAATTTTCTTTATTTACTGTGTTATTGGGTATATATCCGAAACATTATTTGTATACTTTAGAACTAAAAAACTTGTAAATAGAGGTTTTTTAATTGGCCCATATCTTCCAATTTATGGAGTGGGCGGAGTTTTAATTACTTTTCTTCTTACTGGTTATTATAATGATCCGATAGTAGTTTTTACTTTCAGTTTTATAATTTGTTCATGTGTAGAATATTTTACAAGTTTTGCCCTTGAAAAAATATTCAAACGAAAATGGTGGGATTATTCCTATCGAAAATATCATATTAATGGAAGAGTATGTCTTCTAAATAGTACTCTTTTTGGAGTGGGAGGATTATTTACTATTTACTTGGCAAATCAATATATATTTGCTTTTGTATTATCTATTCCCGCTAAAACTAGAATGATAGCTTCACTAATTATAATAATTATCTTAATTGCAGATAGTACTGCTAGTATTATAAATATTATTAGGACCAATAATATTGCTGGTCACTTAGATACTATATTAAATGAATATACCAAGAATAATAATATAAAAATAAATCGTATTAGAACAAGATTATTTGATGCTTTCCCATATATTGAAAAGAATCCAAGGAGAGTTGAAAGATTAAAGAGCTTAAAAAAAGATTTCTCAAAAAGAAAAAAACTGCGTAAATAAAACGCAGTTTTTAAATACTTATAAACAAAATGACAAAGAAAAAAGGAAATCCCCAGTTTATCGTTAATATAAGTTTTAGAGGGTGAGAAATGAAAAAATATATTGTAAAGCAGAATGATAATAATGATTGTGGTGCAAGTTGTCTTTTATCAATTATTAAATATTATGGTGGCTTTGTTCCACTAGAAATTATAAAGTTAGATACTTTAACTACTAATAAAGGAACAAATTTTTATAATTTAAAAAAGGCTGCTGAAAGATACGGCTTTGAAGTATATGGATATTATAAAGAAGAAATAAAACCACCATATATTGTTCAAACTCTAGAAAATGGTTATTATCATTTCATTGTAGTATATAAAAATGAAAATAATTATTATCTATGTATGGACCCTGCTAAAGGATTAGTTAAAATGTCCAGCACTGAGTATAATAATATTTCAACTGGAAATGTATTAAAACTTTTACCAATTAACAGAATAATTAAATATAAGAAGAATAATTACTTCTTTGATAATATAAAAACATACATTAAACAAGAATACTTACAAATAATAATTATTTTATTATTAAGTATAATGGTAATACTATTTTCATTAATTAATACTTACAATCTAAAATCACTAATAACAAGTTATCAAAAATTACCTGTTTTTATAATTCTAGCTTTAAGTAAGAATGTCTTAATATATTTAAAAAATATTTTACTAGCGCATTTAGATAAAAATAATAATATTAAGATTATCAATAATTACTTAAAACATGTTTTTTTCTTACCTTCATCATATTTGCAGTTAAAAAGTAGCGGAGAAATAATATCTCGTATTAATGATTTACAAAGTATCAAGAATTTATATATAAAAGAGCTAGTAAATTCTTTTATATACTTATTCTCATTTATCATAATACTAATATTGTTTTACCATTTAAATTATAAGCTTACTATAATACTAATAGTAGTATCAATAATTTATATCATATTTTATTATTTACTTAATAAAAAAGGATTTACAAACTATCTAAACTATTTAGATTCTGAAAGTAGCTTAAATAATATGTTAATTGAATATATTAATAGTCTTATTAATATAAAAAATATTCATTTAGAAAACCATTTTTTAAGTATTCTAAAAAAGGATATTAAGGATAATAACATTAAATCATATTCTTTAGATATATATTTAAATAAATTATCTGTTATTAATAATATATTTAATGATATTTTATTAGTCCTTATATTTATATATAATTATAATAACAACTTGTCTAATATTATTATAATAATTCTTTTATATGGCTACTATAATGAATGTTTAACATATTTTAATAGTCTATTAAGCAATTTAAACCATTTTAAAAGCATAATTGACAGAATTAATGGTATTTACTACATTGAAGAAGAAAAACCCTTAAAAGGCTTTAAAATTGGTAATATCAAAATTAAGGATTTAGGTTATAAAATAAATAATAATATAATATTTCAAAATTATTACCTAACCATTAAACCTAAAGAGAAAATATTAATAAAAGGCCCAAATGGGATTGGAAAATCAACATTATTAAATATCATAAGTAAAAATATAACTAATTATGAAGGCACTATAACCATAAATAATCAAGATATTAGAAACCTAGACATAAAAAAACATCTTATTTATTCGAGTAACAAAGATATCCTATTTAAAGATACTATCATAAACAACATTATATTAAATAAAAAGTATCACAAAAATAAATTCTTAACTATAATTAAACTATTATACATAGAAAAAATTATTAATAAAAAAAATTATAAATTAAACTCAATTATCGATAATAATTTAAGTAGGGGAGAAGAACAAATAATAATACTAGCTAGAAATCTATATCAAGATAAAGAAATTTTACTATTGGATGAATCCCTATCTGAAATAAGTTATAATTTACGTAATAAGATTATTTATAATATAAATAATTATTATAAAGACAAATTAATAATATATGTAAGCCATAATTTAGAGAACTATTCATTTGATCGAATAATTAAAATAACTGCTAGAAAGGAAGAAAATGCTTAAAGATAAAGAAATGAAAAATATTACTGGCGGTGGAAAAGGTTGGATAATATATGCCATACTTGGGGCTGGACTTAGTCTCATAGCTGGAATCATAGACGGATACTTTAGGCCAATGAAGTGCAATGGCTGATAAAGATATGGCAAAAATAACTGGCGGGGAAGTAAATGGTAATCTTTTAAACTCCATCTCTAGAATTCTATCAATTCTATTAGAAGTAGGCCGCGCAATTGGCTCATCATTAAATAGATATCGTACGGGCAGAGTATGTTAATAGTTCACAAATAATAATTAATTTGATATACTTTAATTAGGTGTTAAGATGGATATAGAAATTAAAAATATCTTAGAAAAAATCGAAGAAAATGGCTTTGAAGCATATATTGTAGGAGGATATGTTAGAGATTATCTATTAGGCATAAAATCGTTAGATGTTGACATCTCAACTAATGCACTACCAAAAGATGTAATCAATATCTTTAACATCAAAAAAGAAACATCATCTTATGGTTCAATCACGATAAAAAATGGTAAATACAATTTTGACATTACTACCTATCGTAAAGAATCAAATTATGAAAATCGTAGACCTCAAACAGTAGAATATACCAATAATCTCATACTGGATATTAAAAGAAGAGATTTTACGATTAATTCCATCTGCATGAACAAAGAAGGAACAATCTTTGACTACTTAAATGGCCAAAAAGATTTAGAAAATCACTTAATTAAGGTAATCGGTAATACCGATGAAAAATTAACTGAAGATCCATTAAGAATTTTACGAGCTATCAGATTTTCAATAATCTTGGGTTTTAAGCTTGATGATGAAATAATTAATTTTATAAATCTACATAAAGATTTAATAAAGAATTTAAGTTATACAAGAAAGAAAGAAGAACTAGATAAGATTTTTTCATCCAAAAATGTCTTAAAAGGTTTAAAATTTTTAAAAGAATTAGATTTATTATCAGCATTAGAAATAAATTATGATAAAATAATACATAGTTCAGATTTATTAGCAATATGGTCCCAAATTTCTTTTTCCCCAAATTATCCTTTTACAAAAGATA
This sequence comes from uncultured Erysipelotrichaceae bacterium, assembly GCA_902767375.1. Lineage (GTDB taxonomy): Bacteria > Bacillota_I > Bacilli_A > RF39 > UBA660 > CAG-533. The sequence goes on along the minus strand of CACXGV010000048.1, from coordinate 42,823 downwards.
ATTTAAAAGTAATCAATAAAATAAGAGAAATTACAAAACAAGGAAAAATAGATTGTTTAACATTATATAAAGAGGGACTATATATATGCCAAGTAGCAGCAAGTGTGCTAAAAATAAATAAACAAGAAATAAATAATATGTACGCTAATATGCAAATTAAAAGCCGCAAGGATATCTGTATAAATAATATTGATATAATTAATATATTAAATATTAAACCAAGCAAAAAATTAAAAGATGTATATAATGATATTGAATTGAATATTATTACAAATAGTCTTAAAAATGATTATGAAGAAATCAAAAAATATTTATTACAAAAGTGGAAGTGATATAAATGAGTAATAGTGTATTAGAAGGATTAGTTAAAGATAAAGATTATACTTTTAAAAAGCAATTATTTAAAATTGTTAAAGACTATAAACTATCTATTGAAGAATTATTATTATTAGTATATTTTTTAAATCAAGATAATCCTACACTAGATACTAATTATATCAAAACAGTTACTTTTCTAGAAGAAAAAGAAATTCTAGAAGGATTTACACTATTAACAGAAAAAGGCTTGCTAACCATAAAAATGAGTAAAGGAAAAGATGGAAAAGTTAATGAAGAAATAGATCTTTCAAATGTATATCGTGCAATAGTCAGTGATTTAAACACAACTATAAAAAATAAAAGTCAAAAAAATATCTTTGAAATCTTTGAAAAAGAGTTTGGAAGACCACTAAGCCCAATGGAATATGAAATGATTAATGAATGGGTTAAAAGTGGTATGAACGAAGATTTAATCATTGGAGCTTTAAAAGAAGCAACATTTAGCGGTGTAAGTAATCTAAGATATATCGATCGTATTATTTATGAATGGGGCCGTAAGGGGTTCAAAACAATGGAAGATGTAAATAATCATCTAAAAAAGAAAACAGAGGAAAAAGATTCAAAAAATGATAATAAATTATTATTTGAATATAATTGGTTAGAAGATGAAGACTAGCTTTTATCAAAAATTAGACTATCATGTTCCAACATATAAATGTGAACTAGATTATGAAAAAGATTACGAACTACTCTTAGCAACTATTCTTAGTGCACAGTGCACTGATAAAAGAGTAAATATTGTTACTAAAGATTTGTTTAAAAAGTATGATATATTTTCGCTTGCTAAAGCTGACATCAAAGATATTGAAAATATAATAAGACCTTGTGGATCTTATACCAAAAAAGCAAAATATTTAATTGAAGCAGCAGACAGCCTAGTTAAAAATTATAATGGTAATGTTCCAAATAATCGAAAGTACTTGGAGTCTCTTCCAGGAGTTGGTCGCAAAACTGCTAATGTAGTACTTAAGAATATTTATAACGTTCCATGTATACCAGTAGATACTCATGTTATTAGAGTATCTAATCGACTTGGCCTAGTAAATAATGAAGAAGACCCTAATAAAATAGAGAATACGCTAATGCAAATTATTCCTAAAAAGAAATGGAATAAAGTAGGGGAACAATTACTATTATTTGGTAGATACACCTGCAAAAGTATTAACCCAAATTGTGATATTTGTAAATTTAAAAAACAATGTAAAAAGAACGCTAAATAGCGTTCTTTTTTAACATCCTGGAGTAAGTTCTCTAGAAACAACTTTCGTCTTATTATTATATGTTACAGAATGCTGAATTGAATATTTTTCATTACAATCTAATGTAGAGCAAGATACTTCATTGTTATTTTCATCAAAACATGTAGGAGTATTTATCTTAGCATTTTTAGTAACGTCAAATCCTTCATCAGTAACTTTTACCGGTAAATTTCCAGCATTTACAAAATTATAATATTCTTGAACAGTCATAGAATAATTACCATTAAGTTCAATTTTCCAATTAGTAGTTGGAGAAGGTAAAACCTCTCCCGTAGGATTAACTGTAACAGTAACACCACTACTCATATTATCTTTAAATTTAGAATATGCAGATCTAACCATAAATGTTCTACTATCAGTAAGCATTCCTGTGTAAGTATAATAAGGATTAGTTGTAAATCCTAAATCAGTATAACCACCAGATGAATTACTAATATATACTTGATATCCATTTACCCCAATATTATTACTATTGTATTCTAAACGTTTCTTTAAGTATTTATCTGCGAATGTTTTATAACCATTCTTAAAATATTCTGTTAAATAATTTGTATCAATAGCATCAGGAGTTTTAATAGCACTCCATGTTAAACTAACTTGACCATTGGTATAAGAAGCTTTTAAATTTGATGGAGCTTCCAATTTACTAAATCTTGTAGATACTTCATCAGGAACAGTTCCAGCTTTAAAATACTCAGTACTCTTTAATTTTGAAGGTGTATAATCACTTGCAAGTTGTAGTGGAATAGTCTCAAGTTCAATCGTAGCTGAAACAACAGAATTTGGCTTTTTCCATGTATATCCAGACTCTTGAATTCCCTTGGTTAATAATTTTGATAGTTCTTTACGAGCACCACCACCAACTTTACTTGTTAAATAATGTTCGTGAGTAGTTTCATCATAACCAACCCATACTGCACATACATATTTTGGGGAATAAGAAACTTGCCATGAATCGCCAATTACATTACCAGTAATTTTTTCTTGTTGCTTAAGTGCTGAAGGAATAGTAGAAGTACCTGTCTTACTAGCAATATCAGTTCCACTCTTAGAACCAGCAGTGACATTATTTGAAGTAACAGCATATTTTAAAATCATATTAATCATATATGCAGTTGCATCACTCATAACTGTTCTTTTTTCTGGAGTAACAGTATAAACCTCACCAGAATCTAAATATTCTACTTTAGTAAATGAATATGGTTCAATATAAACGCCACCTCGAGCAAACGCACCATAAGCAGCTGACATTACTAAAGGATTAACTCCATTAAATCCACCAATACTATGAGATTCATTAATAAATGTAGAGCCTTTATCATATTGTGGTTTAATACCTAAACCGGTAACAAATTTTCTAATGTCATCTTGATTAACTGCTTGGAATGCTTGTAGAGCAGGGATATTTCTAGATGAAGCAAGAGCTGTTTTAACAGTCATTATGCCACGGTAACCATTATCCCAGTTTTTAATATATGCACCATTACTATACGTATAAACATCATCTACTAGTGTTGTACCAGTTGACCAATTTAAGTATTCAATAGCAGGACCATAATCAAATAAAGGTTTAGCAGATGAACCCGGGTGTCTATTAATCATAGTTGCATAATTATATACAAGTTCACCTTTTTGACGAGATGCCCCAACTGCAATTAATGCACCAGTTTTAACATCTGTAACAGCTATACCAGCTTGAATAGCATCATTAGGCCATTTATAAATTTTACCTTCATAAATATCATTTACAACATCTTGCTTTTCTTGAACCATAGTAGAGTATATTTTCATAGAAACTCTATAAGGATCATTTCCAGTTCTTTTCTTAACTTCTTCTATAACTGTATTAATAAATCCTTGATTAATATTATTTGTACTACCATTTTTAACTACTAAGTCTTGTACTTTAATAGATTTAGCCAGTTCACACTCTTCTTTAGAGATATAACCATGTCTTTCCATTAAGTTTAAAACCTGATTACGTCTCGCTTCAGCTTTATCTGGATAACTAAATGGATTATAAGCACTAGGTGCTTGGAATAAACCAGCAAGTAGGGCGGCTTCAGATAAAGTAACTTCGCTAATTGATTTATTAAAATATTTTTGACTAGCTTGTTCAATTCCCCATGCATTACCACTAAATTGAGGAATATTTACATATAGTTCAATAATTTGTTCTTTAGTATAATTTTTTTCTAATTTAAATACAGCAACATAAATATCTGAAAATTTACGAATAATACCTTTGATTCCAGATGCTTCATTACCATTTATTCTTTGCTTTGCAATTTGCATTGTTAGTGTAGATGCACCTCCGGCACCGCTTCTACCAAGAAGCTGACCAGCAGTTGCTTTAATAAATCTTGCCATATCAACGCCACTATGTTGAAAAAATCTTGAATCTTCTGTTGCTATTAAAGCATCAATAAATACCTCTGGCAAATCATCATAAGTAACTCTTTCACGGTTTTCTGTACCAAGTCTTGCAATTTCATTACCAGCCGAATCATAAATAATACTTGCCTCTTTAGTATAAAGTTTTTCTGCATCAAAATCTGGTGCTGAAATAACAATATAAAGAGCAAATGCTATTACTGCCATAAATATTAGTACTAAAAAAATCATAATAATTGTTAATATTTTTTCCCCAATATTTCCTTTTTTCCATCTTTTGCCAAATTTTTTTAATTGGCTCACTTTATTCTCATTTGAAGGTTTTGTTTTAATAATCTTCTTTTTCATTATTAATCCCTTTCTTTCTTAAAATATAATTGTTCAATTATTTTTAAATAATCAATTACTGGACAATAACTATACTTTATCATATAACCATGTTCCTTAATATAATTATATGGAATACTTTTCCTTTTTTCAAGTCTAATAAAATCAATTAGTTTTTCTCCTGGAAAATAATACAATTCTCCGCATATTTCTATTAGTAGAAAAGCAATACCTCCATGTTTTATAATCCTTTCAATATGTTTTATCTGATGACTATGAATATTTTCAAGTGGAAAAGAAGTTTTATTTAAGGTTTTCTTAGCATCAAAATCTAAATATTTTCCTTTATATAGACCAACATAATCTAAAGTGGATTTTTGATTAAACTTTCCTTTTACTACTTCTGGCATACCCTTAGCAAAACTAACTTTGTTAATTTGAATAGGAGTAGGCTTTTTATATATTACAGCTATATCATTATCTAAATAATATTTATTAGCTTCATTTATTAAATATTCAAGATCCATCCCACGATTTGCATATGAAATGTTACTTTTACTTTCTTTCTTTATTTTATTTGGATATAACAATTTGCCTCACCACTTAAAATTATACTTTAAAACGTCTTTTTTTTCCATATATTCCGCTAAGTATTTGCATTTCATTAACATTTCCTTTATAATACGTAGTGAGAGTGATTTTATGAAAATTGAAAGTTCAAATTTAAATGTAATTGCAGTAAGAAATACTCAATATCCTACCGATAATAAACCTGAATTCCTTTTAGTAGGTCGTAGTAATGTAGGCAAGAGTAGTTTTATTAATACCCTTATAGGCCGCAAAAACTATGCTAAAACATCAAGTACTCCTGGAAAGACACAAACATTAAATTTCTACATATGTAATGATGATTTTTACCTAGTTGATGTACCTGGATACGGCTATGCATCTGTTGATAAAGCAACCCAAAAGAAATTTGGTCTTATGATTGAAGAGTATCTTCAAGAAAGAACTAATTTAAAAACAGTATTTATGCTAATTGATGGGCGCATAAAACCAACTGAAAATGATAAACTCATGTATGATTATTTAAAATATTATAATATTCCTGTAACTATTATTGCTACTAAATACGATAAGATTAAATCTAGTCAACGAGATAAAAATATGCAAACCATAAAAGAAGCATTAAAACTAGATTCAAATGATTTAATTATATATTTTTCAAGTATAACTAAAAAAGGTAAAGAAGAAATATTAGACATAATTGAAAAACAATTAAATGACTAACTACCAAGTTAGTTTTTTCTTTACCTAAAAATAAAATTATTGTATTATTAAAATATGGTGGTAGTATGAAAAATAGAAAAGGATTTACCTTAGTTGAAATTCTTGCTGTTATTGTAATAATAGGAATTTTAGCTATTATTATAATAAGTGCCTTAAATAATTCAGACAAAAATGCTAGAGAAAAAATGCTTCAAACAAAAAGAAATACTTCCGGTCAGCAATTTTTACTTTGGGCCCAAGATAACATTGAATGCTTTCTAACAAATTCCATTAGCAATGATACCTGTATTGTTGGAGTAGGTAATCATTGTGAAGATTATGGAAATAAAAATGAATTTTTAAAGTGTAGTACTACCTATGAACAATTAGCTGAAAACGGTTTAATAAACTATGATGATAATAGTAAAAAAATTATTACAAACCCAGTAACTAATGAATCAATGAATAATGAAGAAATAGTTATTTTCTTTAATAAATCTAATCGTAAATTTAGTTTATCAAATCCTCACACAGATATTATAACTACTAAAAAAATCTTTGAAGTTCCCGAAATTACATTAGATCCAGATGGTAATAGTACTTGGTCAAAGCATCATGAAGTAGATGTTACAATTCATGGTGGAACCAGTGGACTAGCGCCAGGAGGTACTGTAAAGTATGGATGGTCAGCAAATAGTAATGAACCTTCATCATACACAAATGTATCTCTAAAATACGCATCTAAAGATGCTGAAGTAAACTTCAAAGCCTATAATGAGTCTTTAACTGGTAAGTACTACTTATGGGTACAGCCAAATATGACTAATATAGACGGAATAACAATAACAAGAAAAGTATCAACTGAAACATATTGGTTTGATAATACCGCCCCAGCTGATGTAACAATGAATTTTGTTTATGGATCATGGGCCGCTTATAATGGTGAATGGACTAACCAAAATGTTTATGCTGCTAGAACTCAAGCTGCTAAAGAACCAAGTGGCGGAGCAGATGCTCATAGTGGATTTAAGAAATACCAAATATCAATAAATAATACAGATTGGATAGATTATTTATATGACCATACCAATACACTTTATAAGATAACAATTGAAGGAGATACAAGTAGATATTTTAGAGCTTGTGATAAGGTTGGAAATTGTGGTGCAGCAACAACAGTAACTGCTCATATTGATAAAACCAAACCAACCATTGCAAGCTTTACAGGGAATACTAAAAAAGTAACTTTTGCCTTAAAAGATGAAAGAAGTGGAATCGCTTCATACTGTCTAATAGATCAAAATGATTCATCCAAATGTACATCATGGATAAATTATTCTGGCTCAACTCCTTTAAATACTGGTAATATAACAGTTGACAATCCACATCCAGGTAAAATTGTATATTTATTTGCTAAAGATAAAGCTGGAAATATTTCTGCATCTAAGAGTGTAGACACAAGTTGTGAAGAGATTATCTATAAAGACGGAACAACATGTACTAAGAAGTGCGGTGGCGGTACTTATAACCAACTTGCATATGATAAGTACGTCCAAACCACAAGATGTTCTGCTAAAGATAAAACAAGTGGTGGATCAGCATGTAATACCATGGACTGCTGCTCAAGTGTAACTTATAAAGATGGAGACACATGTTCTAAAAAATGTGGCGGTGGAACTAAAAACCGTTTAGCATACTCAGCATATGACGGAACTAGATGTTCAGCAAAAGACACCTCAACAGGTGGATCAGTGTGTAATTCAATGGACTGCTGCTCAAGTGTAACCTATAAAGATGGAACTACATGTACTAAAGCATGTGGAGGCGGAACATATAATAGACTAGCATACTCATCTTATGATGGTTCAAGATGCTCAGCAAAAGATTCTTCAAGTGGCGGATCAGCATGTAATACAAGAGGTTGCTGTGATTCAACCGAAAATTATAACTGTGGATCATGGTCATGGTCAGCATGTACCAAATCTTGTGGAAGTGGAACAAAATATGAATACCGTACTTGCTCAAAAAGATCAGCATACGATCATACAACAGCATGTTCAGGAACAGCAACCGAAAAACGAAGTGAAGGAACTTCTTGTAACACCCAAGGCTGCTGCACAAAAACTGAAAACTATAATTGTGGGAATTGGTCATGGACTAGTTGTACAGCATCATGTGATGGAGGAACTAGATATCAAAAACGTACCTGCTCAAAGAGATCAGCATATGACCACTCAACAGCATGTTCAGGAACAGCAACCGAAAAACGATACGAAAATTCTACATGTAACACTCAAAGCTGTAATCCATGCGGAAGTAATAGTGTTTATTATGATAGCGGATTTAACTTTAACTGTAATCCCGTTTGCTACTACATAAGTTATTCTAATACATGGTGTTCAAATGCGGGAAGTTATTACATTTGCTATTATTGTCCATAAAAAACTAACTTAAAATAAGTTAGTTTTTTCTTTACTATGATTTAAAAATATTGTATTATTAAAATGGTGATAGTATGAAAAATAAGAAAGGTTTTACTTTAGTAGAGATACTTGCAGTTATTGTAGTAATAGGTATTGTTGCAATAATTGTAGTTAATTCTTTAACTAAAACAAGTGATGATGCTAAAACAAAAATGCTTGAAACTAAAAGATATACTGCTGGGCAGCAATTCGTTTTATGGGCCCAAGATAATCTTAATTGTTTTACAGCAGACGCATCAAGCAATCCAAATTGTTTTGTCGGGGTTAATAAGTCCTGCGAGAATTATGGAGATAAAAATGAATTCCTAAAATGTAATGGAACTTATAAAAAACTTGCCGAAAATGGATTAATAAAATATGACGATGAAGAAAAATCTGAAGTTACAGATCCAACTAATGGCCAGTCAATGAACAATGTCGAAATAGTCTTATACTTTAATCGCGAATCGAAGAAGTTTAGTATAAATACACCAGTTGCCGCTATTTCAACGACAAGAAAAGCATTTGACGTTCCAGAAATAGTCTTAGATCCAGATCAAAATGGAACTTGGGCTAAATCGCACGAAGTACTTGTTACTATTAATAGTGGAACAAGTGGACTTGCAGCAGGTGGAACAGTAAAAATTGGATGGGGTTTAAGTAATTCTACCGAACCAACTGCTTATGCAAATGTAGCACTTAGCTACGATGAAGGCGATTTAAATACAACATTTAAAGCATTTAATGATACTTTAACTGGAAAATTCTATTTATGGGTTCAACCTAATATGACTAATATAGACGGAATAACAATAACAAGAAAAGTATCAACTGATACATATTGGTTTGATAATACCGCCCCAGCTGATGTAACAATGAATTTTGTTTATGGATCATGGGCCGCTTATAATGGGGAATGGACTAACCAAAATGTTTACGCTGCTAGAACTCAAGCTGCTAAAGAGCCAAGTGGCGGAGCAGATGCTCATAGTGGATTTAAAAAATATCAAATATCTCAAAACAATACAACTTGGGTAGATTATGTTTATGATAGTACCAATGCACTTTATAAAATAACAGCTGAGGGAGATACAAGTAGATATTTTAGAGCTTGTGACAAGGTTGGGAACTGTGGTGCAGCAACAACAGTAACTGCTCATATTGATAAAACCAAACCAACAATTGATAGTTTCACAGGAACAACTAAGAATTTAACCTTTAGATTAAAAGATGAAAGAAGTGGAATTGCTTCATACTGTCTAATAGATCAAAATGATTCATCAAAATGTACATCATGGACAAACTATTCTGGTACTAACAAATTAGATACTGGTAATCTTACAGTAACTAATCCACATCCAGGTAAAATTGTATATTTATTTGCTAAAGATAAAGCTGGAAATATTTCTGCATCTAAGAGTGTAGACACAAGATGCGAGGAAATTATCTATAAAGACGGAACAACATGTACTAAGAAGTGCGGTGGCGGAACATATAATAGACTAGCATACGATAAATATGTTCAAACAACTAGATGTTCTGCTAAAGATACAACTAGTGGCGGATCAGCATGTAATACCATGGACTGCTGCTCAAGTGTAACTTATAAAGATGGAGATACATGTTCTAAAAAATGTGGCGGTGGAACTAAAAACCGTTTAGCATACTCAGCATATGACGGAACAAGATGTTCAGCAAAAGACACCTCAACTGGCGGAACAGCATGTAATACCATGGACTGCTGCTCAAGTGTAACCTATAAAGATGGAACAACATGTACTAAAGCATGTGGAGGCGGAACATATAATAGACTGGCATACTCATCATATGATAATTCAAGATGTTCAGCAAAAGATTCTTCAAGCGGTGGATCAGCATGTAATACAAGAGGTTGCTGTGACTCAACCGAAAATTATAACTGTGGATCATGGACATGGTCAGCATGTACCAAATCTTGTGGAAGTGGTACAAGATATCAATATCGTACATGTTCAAAAAGATCAGCATACGATCATACAACAGCATGTTCGGGAACAGCTACTGAAACTCAAAGTGCTGGAACTGCATGTAATACTCAAACTTGTTGCTCAAAAACCGAAAATTATAACTGCGGATCATGGTCATGGACTAGTTGTACAGCATCATGTGGTGGCGGAACTAGATATCAAAGACGTACCTGCTCAAAGAGATCAGCATATGACCACTCAACAGCATGTTCAGGAACAGCTACTGAAACGAGAAACGCTGGATCATCTTGTAACACTCAAAGTTGTAATCCATGCGGAAGTAATAGTGTTTATTATGGTAGCGGATTTAACTGTAACCCAGTTTGCTACTACATAAGTTATTCTGAAACATGGTGTTCAAATGCGGGAAGTTATTATATTTGCTACTACTGTCCATAGAATGAAAGGGATATAAAGAATGAAAAAGGACTTAAAATTAATAATTATAATATCTGTTATTGTAGCTCTATTATTAGGTGGCGGTGCATATATACTATTAAGTGGTAAGGCTAAAAAGCCTACCACTGAACCAGTAAATGCACCATCTACTACTACAACAACTACTACCACAACAAAATCACTTGAACCAAGTGATAAGCCATATGGTAATTATAATGATGCTGATGATATTAAAAAAATATTATCTACTAGTTTTACTTTATATGGTAAATGTGAAAGTGGAAAAGAATTTAGCTTAAATAATAATGAAGCAACAGTTAATGATTTGACAGAAGAAAATATATATCATATTCTATTTGGATATATTTCAGCATATGAAACATATACTAGAACTAATAAAGAAAATAGTGAAGTAGAATACAAAATAAATAGAGATGATTTACTAGAAGCAGCTGAAGCTTTATTTGGCCGCAACTATAGAAACACTTTAACATTAAAGGATTCCTTTGAAATATATGGGACAAAGTTTACTCTAAGCAATAATGTATACACTGGAGTCATTAAAACTGATGGCTGCCTAGCTGGCAAGAATCCTAAATATTATTTAGTAGAGAGTAATCTTGATGGAAACCATTATTATTTAGACTTTGCACTATATTACCTAGAATATGAATTAAAAGACAACGCTTTAACATCAAAAGTATATAATTCTAAAGATAGTACTAATGTTATATGTAAAGAAGAAGATATTTCCAAAAATACTAATTCTTTAACTAAATATCGTTTTAGTTTTATAAGAGAAGGTGAAAACTTTATCTTAGAAAAAATTACAAACATCTAAAAACCCATTATGGGTTTTTTCTTTACTAAAATAGAAAAATATTGTATTATTAGAATGGTGATAATATGAAAACTAATAAGGGTTTTACTTTAGTTGAATTGTTAGCAGTTATAGTATTAATAGGCCTAATTGTTGTTATCGCAGTGCCATTAATCCAACAAACAAGTGCTAGAATAAAAGGAAATATTCTTGAAACCAAAGTATCTTCAGCTGAAAAATCATTATTAATGTGGAGCCAAGAAAATGAAAAATGTTTCATGGATACCACCGGTAAAGATTGTATTGTTGGAGTAAACCATGGATGTGAAAGTGACGGAGATAATCTAATTTGTCATGCTACATTTAGAGAACTTGCTGAAAATTCCTTAATTTCATATGATAAAAATAACAAAGTTTTAAATCCAGTTGACGATAGTGATATGAGCGATGATACTGTTCAAGTAGTATATAACAAATATAAAAGAATATTTACAATTGGTACAGGAGCAAATACTCATACCACTAAAACACCTATAACTTATACAAATCCTACTAGAGAGGCAACCACAGCACCATTATTCTCCGAAAGTGTACCTCCAATGATTAGATTTGATATTGAAACCAACACTAACTGGGCTAAAAAACAAAATGTAATAGTAATAGTTCAAGATGTCGATAGTGGTTTAGCCGCTGGAGGAAATTTTAAATACGGTTGGAGTACTTCAAATACAGTTCAACCATCTCAGTTATCCAGTACTGTATCCCTTACTTATAATGAAGGAACAAGAGCTGAAGTAAGAACTACAGTATCAAATAATGATTTAACTGGTAAATATTACTTATGGATTATTCCAAATATAAAAGATCGTCAAAATAATGCCGCCCAAACTAAAGTATCAACGGGAACATATTGGTTAGATAATACTCCCCCAAATGCAATAAATATGAATTTCATCTACAGTAACGGTACAGTTCATTCTGGTGGATGGACTAATCAAAACTTATATGCTGCTAGAACTCAAGCAAACCCTGCACCAAGTGGTGGAGCAGATGCACATTCTGGATTCGACAAGTATCAAATGTCATTAAATAATTCAACTTGGTTTGATTATTCATATGATGAAACTATATCAAATTATTTAATGAGTACCGAAGGAGTTCATCATCGCTATTTTAGAGCGTGTGATAAATTGGGCAACTGTACAGCTGGGTTAGATGTTGTTGGCCAAATTGATAAAACTAAACCAACAATTGCTAGTATGTCAGCTACAACATCACAAGTTACATTTGCCTTAAAGGATGACCGAAGTGGAATCGGTTCTTATTGCTTAATTGATGTAAATGATCCAACGGGATGTTCATGGACAAGTTATACTGGTTCAACCCCTTTAAATACAGGGAATCTATCAGTGACCAACCCACATCCAGGAAGGACAGTTTACTTATTTGCAAGAGATAAAGCCGGAAATATATCTGATACTCTAAGTAAAGACACAACATGTAATGATGTCCGATATAGTGATGGCACCACTTGTACAAAAGTATGTGGCAGCGGAACATATAATAGATTAGCATACGATTCTCATTCTGGCGAAAGATGCTCTTCAAAAGACCAATCAAGCGGTGGCTCTGCTTGTAATACACAAAGCTGTTGTGCTTCAACTGAAAATTATAATTGCGGATCATGGACATGGTCTAGCTGTTCCATTCCTTGTGGTGGCGGCACCAAATATCAATACCGTACTTGCTCAAAAAGATCAGCTTATGATCATACAACAGCGTGCTCAGGTACTGCTACTGAAACACAAAATACTGGTACAGCATGTAATACAGGTTCTTGCAATAAAACAATGTACTGGTGTGTACAAGGTAATGCAAACGTACACGAAACACTAGGAAACATATCCTGCTCAGGTGGAGATGGTGGACAATGCTATACAAAAAATAATGTCTTTAAAGTAAGTGAAATTGTAAAACCAAATAAAGTTCAAGGAACCCAAAGGGATGGTGGACCATCTGGCGACCCATATTATATGTATTACGAATTAGTGACGCCAATATCTTGGACTGCACCATGGGGTTCATCATATCAATATAGATATATAGTTTGGGGCTGCTTAAAAGATTCAATTCCAACAGCTAGCTGTAATTCTGATAGTAACTGTGCTGGATAGTAAATTAAAAGACTCACTGAGTCTTTTATTTTTCCTATAAATATGCTAAAATTACTATGGTTAAGGAGTGATTCTTATGAGAAAAACAGTTTGTTTAATAGGAAGACCAAATACTGGTAAATCAACTTTATTTAATCGTCTAATCAATGAAAAGAAAGCCATAATTGATGATATGCCAGGTGTAACAAGAGATCGTATCTACGGAATAGTTAATTATCAGGATAAATCTTTTAATTTAATAGATACAGGTGGAATTGATTTAGCCAAAGAAACTTTTAATGAAACTATTAAAATGCAAGCTACTTTAGCTATAGATGAATCAGATGTCATTGTTTTTGTCATAGATGGAAAAACAGACTTAACAAGTAATGATTTATTAATCTCATCTATGCTTAAAAGAACTGATAAGAAAGTAATTGTAGCTGTAAATAAAATAGATGATAGCAAACATGAAGAAAATATTTATAATTATTATGAACTAGGATTTGATACGTACATTCCTATAAGTGGTGAACATAAAAGAGGAATTAACGAATTATTGAATGAAATAACTAAAGATTTTAATCCCTATACTACTGAAGAAGATGATGCTTATATTAAATTTTCTATCATTGGTAGACCAAATGTAGGTAAAAGTTCATTAATAAATGCTTTATTAAATGAAGAAAGAGCAATAGTATCTAATATTGCTGGCACTACTAGAGATGCTATAGATACAAGATTTACCTATGAAAAAGAAGACTTTATAGTTATCGATACTGCAGGTATGCGTAAAAAAGGGAAAGTATATGAGCAAATAGAAAAATATAGTGTCTTAAGAAGCTTAAAAGCAATTGAAAGATCAGATGTATGTGTTCTTGTTTTAAATGCTGAAGAAGGTATTATAGAGCATGATAAACATATTGCCTCATATGCCATTGAAGCTGGTAAAGCTATCGTAATAGTGGTAAATAAATGGGACGTTGTTGAAAATAAAGATGAAGAAATGAAAAAATGGATTAAAGACATAAGAAATAATTTTCAATTTATTCCATATGCTAATATAGTCTTTTTATCAAGTAAAACTAAAGCCAGAATTCATACCTTAATGCCAGAAATTATTAAAGCATATGAAGGCGCTACTCGAGAAATAAAAACAAGTATTTTAAATGATGTTATAAGAGAAGCGGTTGCTATACATGAACCACCATCTTATAAAGGAAGAAGACTAAAGATATATTTTGTTCATCAAGATGGAACGAAACCACCAAAGTTTGAATTTTCAGTTAATAATAAACAACTAATTCACTTTAGCTATGAAAGATATCTAGAAAACCAAATAAGAGATAATTTTGACTTTACTGGAACACCTATAATATTTAAATTTACTAATCGAGGTGAAAAAGATGAGTAAAGAGAAAAAAGGATTAATAATCCTTTCTGTTATTATTTTATTATTACTCGGAGTAATAGTTTATCTATTAACTCACAAAACAGTAGAAAAAGAATTTTTAGTAAAAGTCCAAGAATCATATAATGGATTTTCTTTAGTAGAACCTTACCAAAATAATAATATTTCAAAAGATTATCCAATCATGGAAATAAATGTTGGCGATCTATCAGAAGGAGACATTATAAGAATTAAAACTGATGGATCTTTTAGAGAAACTTATCCACCAAAGATTAATGTTAAGGAATACGAATATGTATTAAATACTTCTAATTCATCTACTACTACCACAACTACTAAAGCACCAGAAGAAAGTATTCATATTACTGAAGATAATAGAAACAATAATACAACCACAACAAAAACTACAACTACTAAAACTACCCCAACAACTACCACAGCAAAAACTACAACCAAGATTCAAACTACACTTAGTAAAGACGATATAGTTATTAATAACTTAAATGAAAAGATTAGTAACATTGAATTAAATAAAAATAATAAATCATTTAAAGAAAATGTCAAAGAATACTTTACAGATGTTGTAGATTTTATTTTCTATGATAAACCAATAAAAGGAGTATACTTTAAAGAATTAACTAATAAAGCTAAACTAACGGTTATTAAACTAACATTAAAACTAGATACCTTAGCTGATAAATATTTTCCTAATTATAAAGAAAACTTAAATAATAAATATCAAAATATAAAAGGTAAATTAGTTGAATTCTATTTAGATAAGACAGCTGAGTACTGTGCTAATCATGATAACGTTTGTGCTCAAGCTAAACAAGATTTTGCCGAAATGAAAAAAGATTATGGTGTAACCTGGGAATTTATAAAAAAACTTGGAAACAAAGGCTTAGCTAAACTAAAAGAGTGGTATGAAATCTATAGTGGAAAATAATATTCAAATTAATAATCAAAATTTTACTTATATAATAAATTATAAAAAAATCAAAAACATTTATTTTAGAGTAAAAGATGACTTAAAAATATATGTAACTGCTAACCCTAGAGTTTCAGTTAATTATATTGAATCACTCCTAAAAGATAATGCTGCTTCTATCATAAAAATGTATAAAAGAGAGGTAGAAAAACTATCTAAAGATAACGATATTTATTTTCTTGGAAATAAACTTGAACTAATTATATCCAATAATAAACCATACATAAGTAATGATTGTATTTATGCTAAAGACATTAAATCTGCCAAAGATTATATTTACTCTGAGGCATATGACGTATTTTGGGCCCGTCTAGAGCAAGTTAAAGAAAGTTTTAATAATTTACCAAGTTTTAAACTAAAAGTACGTAAAATGACTTCAAAATGGGGAGTATGCAACATTAAAAGCATGTCTGTAACTTTAAATACATATTTAATCGAAAAAGACATTCATTTAATTGATTATGTAATTGTCCATGAACTATGTCATTTTAAACATATGAACCATAGTTCATCATTCTGGAAAGAAGTATCCCTTCATTATCCATATTATAAACAAGCAAGAAAGGAGCTTAACTACTAATGATAGAATCACTTAATAATGAAAAAATTAAACTATATGCTAAACTAAATGATAAAAAATATCGCTACGAAAATAAACTATTTATTGCTCCAGGAAAACACTTAGTAGAAGAAGCAATTAAATCCAATCTTGTCAAAGAAATATTACTATTGCAAGGGGAGGAAAATACATATAATTCGGATGTAACATACGTTACTGAAGATATTCTAAAAAAAGTATCAGATTTATCTAATGCTCCTATAGTTTTAGCCATCTGTCATATGAAAGAAAATACTAATATTAAAGGTAACACTATCATCTTAGATGATATAAAAGATCCTGGTAACTTAGGAACAATCATTAGATCTGCTGTAGCTTTTAATTATGAAACTATCATCTTAAGTTCTAATTCAGTAGATATATACAATCCTAAAGTAGTTCGTGCTACTGAAGGAATGCTATTTAACATAAATATCTTAACTGGAAATCTACCAAGTTTTATTACAGAGTTAAAAAATAAAGGATATTTAATTTATGGAACCGATGTAATAAATGGTCATAAACCAACCAAAGAACTAAAACCTCACGCTCTTATTATTGGCTCAGAAGCAATTGGCATGAGTGAAGAAATCAAAAAATTAACAGACAAAAATTTATACATTAAAATGAATAAGAATTGTGAAAGCTTAAATGCCGGAGTATCTGCAAGTATTTTAATGTATACCCTAAACGAGGATAATTATGAATAAAATATATATTAATAAAGGTATTTATGATAATAAAAACATCTTTGAAAATACCTTAGAATCAATAAAAAAAGCAATTATAGCCAAACAAGGACTATACCTAACAGTAAGAGAAACTAAAGACCACGTACTAATAATCTATGAAGATGGTAATTTATCTAGACTTCAAAATATTAAAGATAAAATTAGCGATATGACTTATGAAGATTTATCATACATTTCTTTCTATCATATCCCTTTACTAGAAGAAGTACTAAGACTAACTGAAAATAAAGTAGATATTATATTAGATTTAAAAATGAATTCAAAGAATAAAGATATCTACAAAATGTTAAATGAGTATAAAAGTAGTTTTATGCTATTATCTAATCCTAAAGTAATTCACGAGATAAATAGAAATCATTCTAATCTAAAAGTAGGAGAGATTTTAACTAAAAAAAGAAAGTTTTCTCTACTAAACTTCATGATTAAAACTGACTATTATAGTTATGATGTTGATTATTATGATGCTATCTATTTAAAGAAATTAAGAGAAGATAATAAACCAATAATTGCATATTCATTAAATAATCAAATGAAATATGATGAATTTAAAAATGAATTTGATTATCTAGTAATAGATAATTATCAAAATATTAAAATAGATAAATAATTATCTATTTTTCTTTTCAATTATTAAATAATATGTTATAGTATTAACTTGTCATAAACAAAGGGGGAAAATTTTATGCCAAATAATTCCAAAATATCTGCAGTAGAAAAAGCTAAAGAGATACAAAACAATCTATTACCAATGAAATACATTTGCAAAGTTGTAGGATTATATTTCTCAAGTATTGAGTATTATAAATATCACAGACGTACTCCACTTGAAGAAGTAGAAGATTTCTTTATAACAACACCACTAGATATTGAATGGCCTCCATACTATTTAGTATCACGCCATGAATTTAGTGAAGATATGAGTGTTAATAAGGAAATTGAGGAAGCTATAAATCTTTATTTCAAACTAGTAAAAGATTTTTGCGAATCAACCATTCATTTTGCTAATACAATCTTAGATTATAAAACAAATCAAAAAGCATTATATGAAAGAATATCATTAATAAAAAAAGGATTAGAAGCTTTTGATTTACCAGCAATGGTATCCGGATTAGTTAGTAGTTTTTCTAATGAAACATTCAAAAAAGATTTATCATTAATGAGAATTCTAAGCTCATACTTAGATACAGGTATGATTAATAAGTGGGAAATGGAAAAATTAGGTGGTTATCCTAAAATCTATCCATGGTCAAGAATTGAAGTATATCAAAGATTATCTGCAATTCAAAATTCCACAAATGCACCTGTAAAAGCCAAAAAATAAATCCCTAAGGGTTTATTTTTTATTTAAATATGATAAAATAAAATCATGAAATCTTTAAATGTTGGAAAAATTGTAAATACTTTTGGAATTAAAGGAGAACTTAAAATAGTTACTCGTTTTGAAATGCCTCAAAAAGTATTTAAAAAGGGGAGTATATTACATATTAATAACACTGATTATATAATAACTAATGTAAGATTTCATCATCATAACTATTTGATTGAACTTAATAATATTAAAGATATTAATCAAATAGAGTTCTTAAAAGGGTATGATGTATTCTTTAATGAAGAAGATTTGCATCTTAAAGAGGATGAATATATTATTAGTGAATTGCTAGATTACAAAGTAATCTCAAATAATCAAGAAATAGGTAAAGTAACTGATTTTGATAACAACATAATAAATCCATTAATTAAAATAAATAATCGGTTTTATATACCTTTAAAAGGTAATTATATAATTAAAATAGATAAAGAAAATAAAACCATATACGCTAAAGATTTGGAGGGGTTAATAATATGAAAATAAGTATTTTATCATTATTTCCTCATATGTTTGATAGTCTCTTAAATGAATCAATCATCAAAAGAGCCATTGAAAATAAAAAGGTTGAAATAGAAATAATCGATTTTAGAAAATACTCTAAATTATCTAACAATCAAGTAGATGATACTCCTTATGGCGGTGGAGCTGGGATGGTTTTAAGATGTGAGCCTATTTTTGACTGCATCGATGATATTAAAACTGCTGATTCACATATTGTAATTTTATCACCAGAAGGGACTACTTATAATCAAACTATTGCTAAGAGATTATCTAAAATCAAACATTTAATTATTATATGTGGCCACTATGAAGGATTTGACGAAAGAATTAAATCACTTGCTGATGAAATAATTTCTATTGGAGATTTTATTCTGACTGGTGGAGAACTTCCTGCCATGATGATAACTGACAGTATTACCAGACTTCTAGACGGTGTTATTAATAAAGATAGTTTAGATAGTGAAAGCTTTAATGAAAATTTATTAGACTATCCAGTTTATACTAAACCAGAAGCATATCGTGGTATGAAAGTTCCAGAAATACTTTTGTCTGGTAATCATCAAAAAATAGATGAATATCGCCAAAATGAAAGAATAAGAATAACTAGGGAAAAAAGAAAAGATTTAATGGAGGACTAAAATGTATACCTTAGTAAAAAAGAATGTTAAACATTCATCTAATACTATGCTAGAGTTAATTGGTTATGAAGTAAAGATTAACCGCAAAACAATCGTTTTATATGATCAATTATTAATAGATCTAGTTATTAAAGAAAAACTATATCCAGAATTCAATAAGATAATTAAAACTATAATAGTTTTTATGGAAGAAGACAGTGATCCAGATACTGCACCATTTTTATTAGATGAATTATCAAGAGTTTATTCAACATATCTAAATAACTATGAAAACTATTTATCCAGTGAAGCTAAAGATGAATTTATGAAAAACATTCATGTCTTATCCAATGAATTAAAATCTATATCCCGTAAAAAACGCATTGCAAAACCAACTGTATCAAAAGGAAGAACAAGATAATTTAAAATAAAAAGAGTTAAAAAGCCCTTGAAAAAGGCTTTTTAATTTGTTATAATTTACTTGCTCGTTTAAAGAGCCCCTTAATCCGCTGGAATATCTATGATTAATGTGGAATATATATTGAAGGGAGAATCGTTTTATGAATTTAATCGACAAGATTAATGCAAAACAAGTTAAACCTGATATGCCTAACATTCAATCTGGAGATACTGTAAGAGTAGACGTATGGATTAAAGAAGGTAAAAAAGAAAGAATACAAGCATTTGAAGGTTTAGTTGTTAATGTAAGAGGTGGTTCAGTATCAAAAAGAATCACAATAAGAAAGAAAAGCGGAAATGCTATTGTAAAAAGAGTATTTGCTATTAACTCACCAGTTATTGATAAAATAACAGTAGTTAAAAAAGGTTCTGTTAGAAGAAAGAAACTTACATTCATCGACAAGATGGAAAAAGAATACAAACCAAAAGAAAGAAACTAATTATAGTTTCTTTTTTTCATATCTAAATGTATAATTAAATAAGGTGATAAAAATGAATAGACATAAAGAAGTAAAATCAGCAAGTATTTTAGGAATCATTGGGAACCTAGTTCTTTTAATTATTAAGGGTATATCAGGAATAGTAACTGGCAGTGAGGCTATGACAGCTGATGCTTTTAACAGTGCAGGAGATATTATTTCTTCACTAATGACTTATATTGGTAATAAAATAGCTAGCATGCCTTCTGATGATGATCATAACCTAGGCCATGGAAAAGCTGAATATATTTATTCTCTTTTAGTTAGTATTATTATTATGCTAACATCCTATAAAGTATTAAAGGATTCAATACTAGCTATAATCCGTCACACTAAATTTTCTTTTTCTCCATCCTTAATAGTAGTTTGTATTATAACTATATTAATAAAGCTATTTTTATATATTTATACTAGAAGAATATGTCAAAAACAAAAGAATCTTTTATTAGAAGCTAATTGTAAAGACCATCGTAATGATATTTTAATATCTAGTTTAAACTTAATTTCTTGTATATGTGCTATGAATAATATTTATATAGTTGATAGTATGGTAGGTATCGTTATTGGTATTTGGATTCTAATCACTGCCGTTAAAATCTATAAAGAAAGCTATGATATTCTAATGGATAAAAGTGCTCCAGAAGAGATTAAAAACAAGGTATATGATATTATTAAAACTCATCCAGAAATTAAAAAAGTAATTCATTTTAATTCAAATCCTGTAGGTTTTAGATATCATATCTCCTTTACAATCTATTTAGATGGTAATTTGTCAACTTTCAAAAGCCATGAAATAGCCAATAATTTAGAAAAAGAAATTGATGAAAAAGTTAAAGAAGTATATTTAACCGTAATTCATGTTAACCCATGGGAAGAATGACTTTAAATATTTCCCAAAATAGGTTATAATTAAATAGAATAAAGAGGTAGTTATGAATATATTAGATATCATAAATAAGAAAAGATTAAATAAAGAATTAACATATGAAGAATTATCATATGCTTTTAATGGCTATTTAAATAAAGATATTCCTGATTATCAAATGTCTGCTTTACTAATGGCTATTACTATTAATGGTTTATCTTTTTATGAAACATACAACTTAACTAAAATATTTGTTGAAAGTGGAGAAACATATCATTTTGATGAAAAAGTATGTGATAAGCATAGTACCGGTGGAATTGGTGATACCGTTACATTTATAATTGCTCCAATTTTAGCTGCTTTAGATATTCCAATAGCAAAGATGTCTGGTAGAGGATTGGGTATTACCGGAGGTACAATTGATAAATTAGAAAGTATCCCTGGATATAATATTAATTTAACTAAAGAAGAGTATTATAAAAATATTAAAGAATGTAGGATTGCAATAGGAGCTCAAACAGATAATTTAGTTCCTTTGGATAAAGTTATTTATGCATTAAGAGATGTAACCGGCACCACCGAATCAATCCCCTTAATAGTATCATCTATTATGAGCAAAAAAATAGCTTGTGGAGCATCTTTCATCGTAATAGATATTAAATGTGGTGAAGGAGCTTTAATTAAAACGGAAGAAGATGCTAAAGTCTTAAGTGAGTGGTTAATTAAAATGGGACGCAAGTTTAATGTCAACGTTAAAACATTAATAACACCTATGGATGAACCTCTATCTAATTCTATTGGTAATGCTCTTGAGGTACTAGAAGCTATAGAAGTTTTAAAAGGCAAAGAAACTAAACTTACTAAAGTATCTTTAGATGTAGCAGCAACATTAATTGCTAGCTACAAAGGATTACTTCCTGAATCAGGATATATCCTAGCAAAAGAAGTATTAAAAAATGGTAAGGCTTACGAAGCATTTGAAAAATGGATAAGTACTCAAGGTGGAGATTTATCTAAAATAAAAGTAAGTGATAAAGTTTTAACTTTAAGAAGTGCTAAAGATGGTCAAATAACTCATATAAGTGCATTAGCATGTGGCAAATTATCAATTAAATTAGGCGCAGGACGTCAAACAAAAGATTCTAAAATAGATTATAGCGTAGGTGTAAAACTATTAAAAAACAAAGGTGATAGGGTAAAAAAAGGAGATGTCTTAGCAGAAATTTATACTAACGATGTTAATATAGATTTATCTGCTGAAGATTTAAATCTCTTTACTATCATATAAAATGTTAAATTTAATAGACAAAAAGCAATCTAAATTAGATTGCTTTTTTATAAAATACTGATATTATAAAAATGTAAATATTATTTATATTAGTTTGATTATTACTAATTTAAATGATATAGTTAAATAAGCAAAAGAATTAAAGGAATGATAAAATGGAACAATTTTTAATTATATATCGCATCATCTCAGCAATTACTTTAATATATGGGACATATTATGTTTTAATAGGAACGATCGGAGTTATAATTGAAACTTTAACACATAAAGATTTAAAAAAGACCAAAAAAACTAATAATTTTGCAATCATAATCCCTGCTAGAAATGAAGAACAAGTAGTAGGAAATCTAATAGATAGTTTAAATAATTTAGATTACCCTAAAGAGTTATATACACCATATGTAATAGTTAATAATACCACTGATAATACTAAAAAAGTGGCATTAGAGCATGGCGCTAAAGTAATAGATTGCGAGGTGCCAGTTAAGACCAAATCTGACGTTTTATCATTTGCATTTGATAAACTAAAAAAGAATAAAAAAATTGATGCATATATTATTTTTGATGCTGATAATGTTGTTCATAAGGACTTTTTAACTCATATGAATGATGTTCTTAATAATGGCTACCGCGTTGCTACTAGTTTTAGAGACTCTAAGAACCCATCAGATAGCTGGATCAGTGGTAGTTATACCATATTTTATTATATTCAAAACTTATTCTTCTGCCGTTCCAGGATGGCTTTTAAAGCGAATGCAACAATTACTGGCACTGGTTTTATGGTCAAAAAAGAGATCATTGACGATGATGGATTTAATACCTATACTCTAACAGAAGATATGGAATTTGCTGGTCA
The DNA here is from genome assembly GCA_902767375.1 of uncultured Erysipelotrichaceae bacterium. GTDB lineage: Bacteria > Bacillota_I > Bacilli_A > RF39 > UBA660 > CAG-533. The sequence continues at coordinate 19,173 of CACXGV010000048.1, read as the reverse complement.
ATGTGCTCTAAAAAATGAAAGAATTTACTATGCTGAAAAAGCTATTACTTATGATGAATACCCGGTAGATTTTAAAACATCTTGGAAGCAAAGAAAAAGATGGTCTGTAGGAAATATTCAATGTATGCAAATATACTTTTTGACCCTAATTAAATCATTCTTTAAAAAAGGAAAAATGGCCCTTTTAGATATGGCATTTAACTTTTGCGGTATCATGGCCCAAGTTATAGTATTTATTAATTTATTCTTTTTTAGAATAGCTAATTTTACTGTAGGAAACCCTTTAATTGAACAAGATTACTTAAGTTGGATATTTGGCATTCTAATTCAAATGATAGTACCAATCATTACTTTAATAATACTAAAAAAGAAAATTAGAGGCTTGTGGAAAGGAATATTATTATTTCCATTGTTTATATTTAGCTGGCTTCCAATTAACCTAATATGTATCTTTAAACAAAATATTGAATGGGAAGAAATAAAACATAATAGATCAATTAAACTAGAAGAAATAAAATAAGAAAGATTACATAGAAATCTTTCTTTTATTATGATATACTCATATATAGGTGATTTAAATGGCAAATAGATCTGAATTAAGAGAAAAAGCAATGACTATTATTTATCAAATATCTTTATATAAAAAAAATAAAATAGATTTTAATGTTGATGAGGTAATAAAAGAAAATTTAGAAATAGATAATGAATTTGTTAAAGATATGGTATATGGTATTGTAACAAATTATGATGAACTAACAACTTTAGCAAATGAATATTTGAATAATTGGACTATTGATCGATTAGATTTAACAGGAGCATCCATTTTAAGAATGGCCATATATGAAATAAAATATATGGATACACCTCCAATTGTTGTAATAAATGAAGCCATCGAACTAGCTAAAAAATATAGTGATGATTCTGTTCGCAAAATGATTAATGCTTCTTTAGATAAGATGGTAAATAGCTAATATGGATATCACATATCGTACAATAACTGAAGTAAATAACTACATAAAATTAATTTTAGATAACAATTCTCATTTAAATATGATTTATGTTAAAGGAGAAATATCTAATTTTAAAAATCATACTAGAGGGCACTTATATTTTACTTTAAAAGACGAAAATTCCCGTTTAAATGCTGTTATGTTTGCTGGAAACACCAGAACTTTAAAATTTGTCCCTAAAGATGGAGATAATGTACTTATAAGAGGTCGTATTTCCGCATATCCAGCTAGTGGTAGTTATCAAATATATGTTGAAGAAATGACCCTAGATGGGCTAGGGGAACTTTATATAAAATATGAAGAACTAAAGAATAAATTATTTAAAGAAGGATTATTTGATGAATCATTAAAAAAACCAATTCCTAAATATCCTAACAGGATAGGGGTTGTAACTGCCCCAACTGGAGCAGCTGTAAGAGACATCATGTCAACTATTAAAAGAAGATTCTCTTTATGCGAAGTAATACTTTTTCCTAGTTTAGTTCAAGGAGAAGGGGCAGCACCTAATATAGTTAAGCAAATAAAAGAAGCCGATAATTATAATTTAGATGTTTTAATAGTCGGTCGTGGTGGTGGATCTATTGAAGATTTATGGGCTTTTAACGAAGAAATAGTAGCTCGTGCCATCTATGAAGCTAAAACACCTATAATTAGTGCTGTAGGGCATGAACCAGATTACACCATTGCGGATTATGTTGCTGATTTGCGTGCACCAACGCCAACCGGAGCAGCTGAAATGGCCGTCCCAACCGTAAGAGAAACCCAAGAATTAATTAATCAATATCAAATAAGATTAGAAAAAAATATTAAATCATTAGTAAATAATAAATTTATTGAATTAAAAGGATTAAAAAACTCATTTATTTTAAAAAATCCGATGAGTTTATATGAATTGAAAGAACAAAAACTAGATAAATTGATTGACAACTTAAATCACAATATCATTAATTATTTAAATTTAAGTAAACATAACCTAGAAACATCAATTAATAGTGTTAAATTATTAAACCCTCAAAATATTATTCAAAACAAACAAAACACTTTAAAAGAATATACTCTCAATCTAAATAATATTATTGATAAAAAATTAACTATTTCTAATCATAATATAGAATACTTAATAAATAGTTTAAATCTAGTAAATCCTTTAAATATACTAAGTAAAGGATACTCACTGGTTAAGTCAAATGATAAAATTATTAAAGATGCAGCTAAATTAAAAATAGATGATGAAATAAATATTAAGTTTTCTAAAGGGAATATTAAAGCTAAAGTAAAGGAGATAAATAAAGATGAAAAATAAAACTTTTGAAGAACTTTTAAAAGAATTAGAAAATCTAGTAAAAGAATTAGAATCTGGAGAAGTACCTCTAGAAAAAGCCATTGATAAATATACTGAAGCTATGAAACTAGTTAAAACAGCGAGTGATATTTTAAATACTGCTACTGAAAAGGTTAATAAGATATTAGCTGAAAATGGCGAATTAAAAGATTTTGATATTGAAGAGAATAATTAAATATGAGATAATCACTATAGAAAGATAGTGATTTTTTCATGGATAAAAAAGCTAAGAATACGATAATAGTTAGTGTAATAGCACTAGCACTAGTACTTATTGGTGTAACCTATGCATATTTTAGTGCCAGAATAACTGGGTTAGAATCAGCAAGTATAATAAGACTTACCGCTGGTAGAATGGGAATAGTATATTCAGAAGGTGATGAAAATGTTGCTGCATCAAATATCTATCCAAGAGAAGAAGCCTGGGTTACTAAGACATTTACCTTAACTGGATGGAATACAACTGATCAAAGAATGTATTACAAAATTGGACTAAATGTTATAACTAATACATTTACAAATGATTATTTAACTTATGATTTAACCCTTTTAAGTGGAACAAATGGAACTCCAGTAGCAAGTAAAACAGGAGTAGCCATAAATGGAACCGGAAAGATTCCATTTGGAATGGGGTCATTTTTAGCCGCAGATGGAGAAGCTCATAGCTATGAATTGAAGATATACTTTAAAGATAATGGCGAGGATCAAAATGATGCGCAAGAAGCAGTATTTAATGCCAAAATCTACGTCGAAGAATCTGACGGATTAGAAGCACCTAATGGTTGGAAATATGCCCCAGCAGGAAGCTTACTAGCTGGCATAAGAACCAATCAAAGCACTCCAAATGCAGATGATGCAGTGGGAATGACTACCCCTGGTAAACAAGTTACTGCTCAAAGTGGAACATATATGAGCGAAGGATTAAGAACAACTGAAGATGATTATGGTACTTCATATTATTATAGAGGAGCAGTAGATAATAATTATTTAGTATTTGCAAATATGTGCTGGAGAATCGTAAGAATAGATGGCTTAGGTAATACTAAAATAACATTATATAACTATAATCCAACTAATTCAGCAACACCATGTGATGCATCACTAGATGCAGCCGGTGCAGCTTTTGCTAGATACGATAGTGCATCAAATGGTATAGGTGTATTTAATACAAACTATGATAAAAATACCTATATAGGATATATGTATTCAAATAACCCTGATTCAACAGATTATAATATAGCCCATGCCAATGATGTAGATAGTACAATTCTAACTAATTTAAAAGCATGGTATGACGATGTATTTACCCAAACAGATAAAGAAAAGTTAGCAGATGTAATATGGTGTAATGATAAAAGAGTAGTCTCAGATACAACATATAATCCTGAGGGTTATAGTGATATAATTGGAACCGGTCTAGGAACGCAGGGTACTTATTATCAGGGTACCAGAAGACTCACGCCAATAAGTGAGGCAGCGCCTTCACTTAAATGTGGAACAAGTAAAACAGATAATCTAATAAGTAAATTTACCGCATCAACTACAACCGATGGTGGATATGGTAATGGAAAACTAAATGGATATAAAATAGGATTACTAACAGCTGATGAAATAGCATTCGCTGGAGAAACATATGGCCCTGGCAATAACAAATATTATTTATATAAAAATGCCAACACCAGTTCAAAATATTACTGGACTTTGACTCCACACAGCTACGGTACGGGTAATAATGCTTATACAATAATTACAACTAATGTAAGTTCATTTGGAACATCTGCTGTTAATATTTCTGGTTTTTTTGGAATCCGACCAGCAGTTTCTCTTAAATCAAATACAACTATCTCAAGTGGAAATGGCACTCAATCTAACCCATTTGTAGTCTCATAAAATAACCAAATATTGGTTATTTTTTTATATTAATAAAAACCATAATAATAGTAGGTGATAAATAATGAAAAAATTTATTATTTTGTTACTTGCAATTATACCTATTAATGTATTTGCATATTCAAATTATATTATTCCAGGTGGGAACACAGTTGGAATTGATGTTAAAAACAAAGGAATAATTGTAATTGGATACTATGTAATTAATAATAAAATAAATCAAAATAATCTTCAAATAGGAGATATTATTACAAAAGTTAATAACAAAGAGGTATATTCAATTGAAGAATTAATAAATGAAATAGAAAAAGAAGTAAATGATAATTTAGTATATTTAACTATTGAAAGAAATAATAAAGAATTAATTGTCCCTTTTAAACTTCATAACATAAATGGTAAATATAAAACAGGTTTATATGTCAAAGATAATATATCCGGTATAGGAACCTTAACTTATATAGATCCAGAAACAAAAATATTTGGCGCTTTGGGTCATGAAATAATTGAATCAAATACAGGATATTTAATTGAAGTTAATAATGGTTCAATCTTTAGATCATCAATAACCGGTATTGATAAAAGTACTATCGGTTCAGCTGGAACAAAAAATGCAAAATTTTATTCTGATGAAAAATACGGTGAAATTAATAAAAATACCTATCAAGGTATTTATGGAATCTATACAAGTGATATTTCTAATATGGACACTTTAGAAGTTGGAAATCTATCTGATATCGAAAAGGGTAAAGCTTACATCTACACTGTCTTAGATAAAGAAAATATTAATAAATATGAGATTGAAATAGATAGAATAAATCCAGGAAATATTAAAAATATTCACTTTATAATAACCGATAATAATCTAATCAATAAAACCGGAGGAATTGTTCAAGGAATGAGTGGGTCTCCAATTATCCAAAATAATAAAATAATTGGTGCAGTTACTCATGTTATAGTAGATAATCCAACCACAGGTTACGGAATATCTATTGTAAACATGCTTGAAGAAGGAGATAAATTATTAAACAAAAAAACTAGCTAATAAGCTAGTATTTTTTTAAATGGGGCGGAATGTGGGAATCGAACCCACGCATACCGGAGCCACAATCCGGCGTGTTAACCACTTCACCAATTCCGCCATGACGTATTTAATTCTAACAAATTATTAAGAAAATATCAAGTCAAATCTAACAAATGGTTTTTATTGAAAAAAACACCCATTTGTTTTATAATAAATAAAGAATAGATAAATATGTCTAACAGGTGATAATATGAAGAATAGAAAAGGACAAGCATTAGTTGAGTTTATTATTATTTTACCAGTATTAGTATATGTTCTTTTAGTAATGATAGACATATTTGTAATATATAATAAAAAAAGTAGTTTAGAAGGTCGAATGGAAGAAGTTGTATATTTATATAAAAATAATCGTTCAGCCGAAATAAAGGATTATTTAAATAAAGATTTAGAAAATGTTAATTTTAAAAGTCAAAATGATGGCAAATACACCTATATAGTTGTTGATATGGAGTACGAGTTTATGACTCCAGGATTAAGTAATATTGTAGGAAAAAAATATGACATCAAATGTGAAAGAGTGATTGTAAATGGAGAATAAAAAATCAGGTGGCAAAATATTTATTATCATAATTCCATTAGTAATGATAGTAGCATCGATAATATATGATAATGCTATTATGGCTGGTACTGCTAAAAAATATCGCATGGATTCAGAAAATATTATTAAAGAAGTACTTACTAATAGTTATGCCGATAGTGAAAAAGCTAATATGGTTGGAAGATTATATGAAGATCAAGATTATGAAACAACTCAATTAGCTGCATCATATACAGATGAAACTTTATATGTATATAATGTACATGTATATCCATCATTCCTATCAAGACTATTTGGAATAAAATCATATCGAACTGAAGTAGATTTGAAAGCATATTACAAAGATGGAAAATTAATTATCGAGGATAATCAAGGGAGTTATTAAAATGGCAAAGGGGAAAACTGTATGTATATACGGAGCTAAAGGTGGTATTGGCAAATCAGTATTTGTTACAAATTTAGCTGGCGTTTTATCTAATTTAAAAAAGAAATGCCTAATTATCGATTTAGATTTATCTAATGGTGCAATTGCATGTTCTTTAAATTCAAATGTAAATAAGACTATTTACAATTTTTGTGATGATTATAACAACAATCGTTTTGATACAATGGATGATTATATAACTACCTACAACGAGAATATAAGCTTTATTTCAAGTCCTAAAGATCCCCGTCAAGCCAATAAAATAGATATTAAATATATTGATATTATAATTGACAAATGTATTTATAAATATGACTGTATCTTAATTGATACTAGTTATTCATTAAATGAAATAAACGTTTTTGCTTTAGATAAAGTAGATCAAATATTATTTATGACTAGTAATGATTTAATATCAATTAAAAACTTAAAAAATATTTTAAATATTATGCAAGATAATGAATTTAATAATTATAAAATTCTTTTAAATGAAAGTATCAATCCAAACAAAACATATTTTTCATTATATGATATTAAAAATATGTTAAGTAACAATGTTGATTATTTAATTAGTAGTGATTTTTACAATAAAAAGATTGATTCAGTTATTTATAATGGCGAAATTATGACTTTAAAATCAAATAATTTCAAAGATTATAAAGTATTTGAATTAATAGCTAAAGATATAATAGGAGGTCCAAATGAGTAAATCTTTAATTGAAGACTTTAACTTCAAAAATAAAAAAGTACCTTCTAAAGAAATACTTACTGATTATGATGTATTTCCTGATAAAAAGTTATTAGATGAATTACGAAAAAAGATAATTGAATACTTAATTGATCAAGATATTCCTGAAGGCTTAGAACTTAATGATTTTATTAATGAAAAAATAGATGAATGTCTTGAAGGCTACGATTTAACAAATCTAGAAAGAAGCCATATTTTTAATTTAATAGATGATGAAATAAATGGATATGGACCAATTAGTGAGTTATTAACTGATGATAATATTACGGAAATCATGGTAAATGGGCCTAAAGATATTTATGTTGAAATAGAAGGTAAACTTATAAAAGACAATAGTATATCTTTTATTAATGATGATCATATTATTAGAACTATTCAAAGACTAATTCAACCACTTGGTCGAACGATAGATTCAGCTTCACCAATGGTTGACTCAAGACTTTCAGATGGTTCCCGAATCAACGCTGTCATACCACCACTTAGTGTTAATGGGCCTGTCATTACAATTCGTAAATTTAAAAGAAATATGACTAGTATTGATGACTTATTAAGAGTTGGTTCCTTAACTGCTGAGATGGCAACTTTCTTAGAAGCTTGTGTCAAAGGGAAACTAAATATTATAGTATGTGGTGGTACTGGTTCCGGTAAAACAACTCTTCTAAATATCTTAAGTAGTTTCATTGGTAATAATGAACGTATCATTACTATTGAAGATGCTGCAGAACTTAAATTAGAACAAGAACATGTTATAAATTTAGAAACAAGAACAGTTAACTACAATAGTACATCTGAAGTAACTGTTCGTGATTTAGTAATTAATGCTCTTCGTATGAGACCAGATCGTATCATTGTTGGAGAATGTCGTGGAAAAGAAGCATTTGATATGTTGCAAGCGATGAATACTGGTCATGATGGATCATTAACTACCTTACATGCCAATGGCGTAGCAGATGCCTTAAATCGTTTAGAAACAATGGTTCTAATGAGTGGCATCGATATACCTATTGCAGCCATTCGTGAGTATATTGAAAACGCTATAGATTTGGTAATTAATATCCAAAGAATGCATGACGGTAAAAGAAAAATTGTAAATATAAGCGAAGTAGTTGGCTTTGATAATGACATGATTAAATTAAATCCAATATATGAATTTGTTCAAAAAGGATTAACTGATAAAGGGGAAGAGGCAGGAGAATTTAGAAAAGTAAGCAAAACTCCCCATGTATATAAAATATTAAAATCAAGAGGAGTAGACGAATTAGACAAAATATTTAAATAGAAAGGAGTATTTAACTATGGGTAACTTTGAATATGTTAGATTAATATTAGTTATAATAGTATTAATTATTGGCTTTATCTTATTAAAATCTAATAAAAGTAACAAATATAATAATCGTATAAGTAAATATACCGTTAAAAATAATAGTGCCAAAAGATTATCCCTAGGTGATCGAGTAGTAAATGTTCATTCTAACTTAAGAAAATCCTTAGTTAAATATTTAAAAAAATCTATTTATTTTAAAAATAAAGCTATTAAATATGAAAGATTTAGTTATATAGATACACCAATAAATTTAATTGCAACTAAATTTACATTTAGTATTCTCTTTGGAATTGTATATATAATTTCAAGTATGTATGAATTAAACTTTGAACTACCAGTTTTACTATTATTTTTAATAATTGGTTATTTATCGTATAATGTTTATCTTCTTATTAATGAGCACATCCGTAACAAACAAATTGAGCAAGACTTGCTTAAGGCAATTATCATAATGAATAATGCCTTTAAATCAGGATATAATATTACCCAAGCAATTGAATTCGTATCTAAAGATTTGACTGGCCCAATAAGTGATGAATTTAAAAGAATATCTAGTGATATGAAATATGGTTTAGAACTTAAAGATGTATTCGATAGATTCTATACCAGAGTTAAACTAGATGATGTTAAATATATTACCAGTAGTTTAAGTTTACTTAACTTAACTGGTGGGAACTTAGTAGGTATCTTTACAAGTATTGAAAAATCATTTACTAATAGTAAAAGAATAAAAGATGAACTTAATGCTATGACTAGTAGTTCAAAATTAGTATTCTATATCTTACTAGGAATGCCTATTGTTATAATAATAATTCTATTATGGTTAGATCCAACTTTCTTTAGCCCTATGTTTCAAAACCCACTTGGAATCCTCTTAAGTTTTGCTGCCTTAATATTATATATATTTTATATTTTAGTAATTAGAAAGATTTTGAGGTTAGAATAATGAAAAACAGTATAATTGATGGTATCTACACCAAAAAATCTGTAGAACGTATAAAAAAGAAGAATAGACTACTGGGAATAGAATACAGTTATAATCTAGACACTTTATTACAAATGCATTTATTAATAGTCTTATTCATCTTTATAATTACAATGATAATTAAAAAAGACATCTTAATAAGCACTATAATATCTATAATATATTTCTATGGTGCTGAGTATCTTTTCTTCGATTATCGTCTAGCTAAAAGAGCAAGACTATTAGAAAAAGAATCATCATTCTATTTCCAAATTTTAGCTTTAACTTTAGAATCAGGGGCTAATCTTAAAGGAGCTATTGAACTAACAAGTAAAAATCTAGATAATACCTTATCTCGCGAATTTAAAAAAGTAATTGAGGACGTTGAACTAGGTAAGAGTTTAACTGAAGCCTTAGATGATTTAAAACTTAGAATCCCTAGTGATACCGTTAATAATATTATCTTAAATCTACTAGAAAGCAATATTTATGGTAATAATATGATTGAATCACTAAATAATCAGTTAGATTATTTAAATGATAAACTTTTACTAGAAACTAAAGCTAAAATTAATAAAATGCCAATAAAAATAAGTATTGCTAGTGTAATTATCTTTGTACCATTAATATTAATAATTATTTTAGGACCAATAATTATTAAATTAATTGGATAGTTTACAAACCATATTTAAATATGGTTTTTTTTATGATAAAATTAATATAGGGTGGATATATGAAAGATATTTTCAAAAAAATGGATAAAACATTATTCTTTTTTATGATTTTATATACTATCTTAGGATTAGTAATGATTTTTAGTGCGTCATCTATAACCGCTGTTTTATATAATCGTGTAGCTGAATCATACTTCTTTAAAAAACAATCAATCTTTGTTTTAGCTTCATGGATTATGGGTATTGGTTTTGTATTAAAATTTCCAACAAGTAAATATCGAAAACTAGCTCCACTTGCTATGCTAGCCATTACTGCGGCATTAATCTTATTAATTCCTTATGGAAAGATAACCAATAGTGCTAAATCATGGTATGATTTAGGTGTTTTTTCGTTCCAACCAAGTGAGTTTGTTAAATCAATAATGATTTTATTCTTAGCTGTATACTATGAGAAAATAATTTTAAATAAAGATTTTGATATTCAAAAGATAATTTTCCCTTATATTATTATAGTTGTGGCTTGTGGTTTAATAGCGTATCAGCCAGATTTAGGAACCGCTATCATTGTAGCTGGTATAGCTGGTTTAGTATTCTTAGCTTTGCCAATTAAAACTGATATAATGAAAAAAATGAAAACAGGGGCTATCATAACCGCTGCAGTTGTTGGAATTTTTATCATATTTGGTGGCAGTTTCTTAAACGCAGAACAAAAAGATCGTCTTACTTTTAAAGATCCTTGTACTAGATATACTCAAAAAACCGGTTATCAAGTATGTAATGGATTTATTGCTATTTCAAATGGGGGATTATTTGGTGTTGGACTAGGTAATTCTACCCAAAAATATTTGTATCTACCAGAAGCCCATACTGATTTTATTTTTCCAATTATATGTGAAGAACTTGGTACTATAGTGGGATCATTAATTATTATTGGATTTGGTATAATCTTATGGAGGCTCTTAAAAATAGCATCAAATGCTGGCACTATAAGGGGGTCTATAATTGCCTACGGAACATTTTGCTATATTCTACTTCATTTACTAATTAACTTCATGGGGATTCTAGCACTTATACCACTTACTGGAGTGCCTGTTCCATTCTTATCATATGGTGGCTCATTCTATATTAACTTAATGTTCCTATTATTCTTAAATCAAAGAGTAGTAATTGAAAAATACAATAATAAGACTAAAGATTTATTAAGGAGTATCTAATGAAAAATAAAAAGGGAATGACAATTATTGAAATTATAGTTTGTATCTTAATCGTAAGCGTTATTATGGTTTTTATTCTAAACCTTCTAATAACAGTTAAAAATGCTGGAGTCGATAATAACAATTCAGCTGATTTAGTTATTAATCAAGCACTTGTAATTAAAGCAATAGAAAAAGATATGAATGAATATGGCCTAACTGGTGTTGAAGTTTGTAACGAAAGTGAATTAAGTACATCAACCGGTCGAAGAAGAATAGTTCCTTTAGATAGTAATGGTAATCTTCCAAGAAATTTATATTGTTTGAAACTAACCTTTAGAACTGACATTTTAGGGACAAATAATAATGGCTATATTTTACAATACACTTATGATTATAGTGGTAGTGATACTGCCAAAGTAGAAAAAAACGTCCTAGGTTATAAAAGAGGAAATAATCAAACAATTAGAGAATCTTCAATTATCATGGATCCAAATATTAATCCCGGAACTGTTACTACTTCTTGTGGTTCATCTGCCGCTGCTAATGCTAAATGCTCATTAAAAATAACCTTGCCAGTATTTGACGAAAAAGGAAATAATTACGATATAATAGCAGCATATATATATACTAAAAATGAACTAAACTATACTAGGGGATCCAATATCGGTTTTGAGATAAAATAATATATATAGCACATGATAATCATTAATAATAAATGAATAATTCTAGATTTATAAAATAATGAATAATCAATTAAAGTATCTTTAAAGATACTTTTTATTTGCATTAAAATACTAAAGCCACCTAAAGATAACAATATTCCTGTAAATATAAATTTATATTTATATAATAGATAAGAATTATTAATCAAAATAATACCATTAGTAATTTCTAATATGCCTGTAATTAAAGGATGTTTAAAAAATAATAAACTATTGATAATATTAAAAGTAATAATAACCCCTAAAATTAGCATTAAACTATTAATCCCGTTACTTATACTATTAACCAGATTAAACTTTCTCATTTTTAAATCATTATTAGAATAAGAAACATTAAAATTACGATTAATAAAACCTATAATTAAATTAATAAGTATATTTATTCCAATAAGAAATAATTGTTCATTTATTCTTAAATAAGGAGTAATACTAATAATTAATAAAGGATTATATAAAAGACTCATTGATAATATTTTAACTATTTCCTCAGCATATATTACTTTATTATCATATAAATCTTTAATATATTTAGCATTTGAAGGGCATCCTGTAATCATACTCATTAAAAAAACATAAGAAGCATATTTATTTACTTTAAATAATTTACTAAATATTCTTCCTATACTATTAGCAATATATCTAATAAAATCCGTAGAAAGAATTAAATCACTTAGAATCATTAATGGAAATATACTAGGAAATATACTATTAATCCATAAATTAAAACTATATCTAACACTAATACTAATTATAGTTCTTTTTAAACAAATAAGTAAGAAACTGACAAATATTAAGATATTCTTCATAAAATCTCCTATAACGTGTTATAATTAAAATATGAAAAAAGAATATAATATTAAAACATTTTTTAAAGAAAATTATTTTACAATAATCTTTTTAATACTATTCAGTATCTTTTGCTTTTATGATACTGGTTATAGTATCTATAAACCAGGTGGCACTATTAACGCTAGTGAAAGAGTATCTGGTACTAATATTAATAAAGGCAAAGGAACATTTAACATGGCATATGTTGGTATGATGAAAGGCAAACTTCCATTTTATCTTCTAGCAAAAGTTATTCCTAGCTGGGAACTAGTAAAAAATGAAAAATTTGTTATAAATGAAAATGAAAATATTGAAGACGTATATGCCAGAGATAATTTGGATTATAAAGGAGCCCTAAGTAATGCTTTATATGTAGCTTTTACTAAAGCAAATATTCCTTTCAAAGAAACCAAAAATAATTATTACGTATATTATAAAACAAAAGAAAATGATTCAAACCTAAAAGTAGGGGATGAAATTATAAGTTATGATAATATACCTTTTGAATCATTTAATGAATTAGTAAAATATATAAATACTAAAAAAGAAAATGACCAAATTACTATTAAATATAAAGAAGGAAAAAATGAATTAGAATCAAAATCAACCATATATAAAAAAGAAGATCGATTATATATAGGATTATCAATTATTAATATTAAAGAAATTGAGTCAGATTATAACATATCAGTTAAAACCAAAGGATCAGAATCTGGTCCGAGTGGAGGACTAATTACCACACTAGCAATTTATAATGCATTAACTAAAGAAGATATAACGCATGGTAAAAAAATTGTTGGAACTGGTACCATTGCTTTAGATGGTACTGTAGGAGAAATTGGAGCCGTCAATTATAAAATAGATGCGGCTGAGCATAAACACGCTGATATCTTCTTATGTCCTAAAGAAAACTATCAAGATGCAGTAGAGTATGCAAAAAAGAAAAAATATGATATAATTATAGTTGAAGTTGGGACAATTGACGATGCACTAAATTATCTAAATTCATTGGAGGGATAAAATGAAAAGAGTAGAATTATATAGTATAGAAGAAATTAATAAATACCTAACTGGATTACAATACATTAGATTATCTCACTTAATAAGCCCAAAAGGAATATTTCCTATTGGCGATGGCAAAGTAAGAGTAGAAAATGCTGCCTTCTTTGACAAAGAATCATATAAGATAGGAATTCCAGGCTTTAAAGAAGGATTTCAAAAAACCAGAAAACGTTTAAGAGAATTTATGCCTGGTTGTGACCTATATTTTGAGATATCTGATGTTCCGGAGACTGCCCAGATGCGTCATGATTTAAGTCAGGGTAAAGTAACTATCGAAGTTGATGAAAAAGGCCAAGGTATTATTACCGAAAAGAAATACTTCTTCTTAAGAGATGTACCTGCTCCAATGAGAAGAAAAATGAAAGGTATTGATCTATCTGATACCTGCTGGGTAATTGAAAATGAAAACGATTATTCTATAGTTTTTGATAAACCAAATGAACAAGATGGTTTATTTGCTAAACAAGGATCATTAATAACTGTTACTGATATTAAAAAGATTGAAGAATTAGGCTTTGCATCTTTCTTACTTAATGATAATCATTTTGACACATTTGTTCAAAACGGAACAACTATTACTAAAACAACTCTAGAACAAAATTTAGATACTACTGTTGTATACAACGATAAAGATGACATCCCATATAAACCTGATGGACTACCAAAAGAAAGAATTGTAACTTTCTATGAATATGATCCCGCCACTGAAAGGCCAACATTCGGTGAAGCATGTGAACTTAATAACATAGGAACTGATGCTAATGGAGAAATTATTTGGTGCAAAACCCCAAAAATAATTCAAAATGAACATAACGCTGAATATGCCAGTCGTGCTGATCATAAAAAAGTAAGAACTGTTATTGAATTAAAAGATAGTGAAATTGATACAATAATTCCTATGCTAAGAGAACAAGGAAAAATGAATCAAGTAGTAGAGTTTTCTATTATTACTGAAATGGGATCCGATTTCTTAATTGAAAAGAAAAACTATATTAAAGAATCTCAAAGTTCATTTAGATTATAATAAAAAGCTGATAAAATATATCAGTTTTTTATTTTTTGTGTTAAAATAACACTTAGGTGTTTTATGAGAAGAGAAGATGTAAACTACAATGATTTAAGTCCAATGATGCAGCAGTATCTAGATATTAAGAAAGATTATGAAGATGTCTTACTTTTTTATCGTGTTGGTGACTTTTACGAATTATTCTTTGAAGACGGTTTAACCGCATCTCACGAACTAGAACTAACTTTAACTGGTAAAAATGCTGGCTTAAAAGAAAGAGTGCCTATGTGTGGGGTGCCTTATCATGCAGTTAAAACTTATTTAGAAAAAGCTATTAACAAAGGCTTTAAAGTAGCTATTTGTGAGCAAGTAGAAGATCCTAAAACTGCTAAAGGTATGGTTAAAAGAGAAGTTATTAATGTAGTATCTAAGGGTACTTTAGTTGATTTAGACTTCTTAAATAGTAATGACTTCAACTATATTGGTAGTTTACTAGATTTAGAATATATCTATGTTATAACGTATGCTGATGTTTCCACTGGTGAAATTAAAAGTGAAATCCTTCCTCATGAAGAAGATGTCTTATTAAATCGAGTACTTACCTTAAATTTAAAAGAAGTAGTAATTAAAAAAGATTTTGATTTAAAGTTATTAAATATTTTAAAAAATACTTATGGTATTAGTATTTCTATTAGTGATAAATTATATGAAGATGAATTAAATATCTTAGCAAATATTAAAGATATCAGAGTAATTGAAGGGGTAAAACATCTAGCATATTACCTAATCATAGAACAACTAAAAGACATATCTCACTTTAGTAATGTTGTTATTATTGATAATAATAAATATTTAAATTTAGATATTCATTCAATTAGAAATCTAGAATTATTTGAAACCATTCGTTTAAAAGAAAGACAGTACAGCTTAATTTGGCTATTAGATAAATGTAAAACGTCTATGGGGAGTCGTACTTTAAAATCATGGTTATCTTCTCCTTTAAAAAATGAAGAAGAGATTAATCATCGTCTAGACTTTATAACTAAACTAAACAATGAATTTTTGATAAGAGAAAATCTTTTAAAAGATTTATATGAAGTATATGACCTAGAAAGATTATGCGGTAAGCTTATATGCGGTTCTTTTAATGCCAGGGATGCTCTTCAAATTAAAAAGAGTTTAAAATACTTACCATCCATTAAAGAATCTTTAAAAGAATTAAATATCGGTATTGATATTGATGTTCATGAAGATTTATATAGTCTACTAGAGCAAGCTTTATATGAGGAACCACCAATATCTTTAAAAGAAGGATATCTAATTAAAGAAGGATATAATGCTGAACTAGATGAACTTAAATCTATTCGTTCTGGAGGTAAAGACTTTATCGCATCTCTAGAAGCTAAAGAAAGAGAAAAAACTGGTATTCAAAATTTAAAAGTTGGTTTTAATAAAGTTTTTGGTTATTATATTGAAGTAAGCAAAGGCCAACTTTCAAACGTTAAAGAAGAATTTGGTTGGGAAAGGAAACAAACTCTTACTACAGGTGAAAGATATATAACTCCTGAATTAAAAGAAAAAGAAGCTTTAGTATTAAATGCTGAAGAAAGGATTATTGAACTTGAATATAATCTTTTTATGAATATTAAAGATATCTTAAAAAATAATGTTTTAAAAATTAAAGAGACTGCTAAAACTATTGGTATAATTGATGCTTTATGTTCTTTATCTGTTATATCTGAAAATTATAATTTGGTAAGACCAGAATTTAATCATAATCACATAATTGATATTAAAAATGGTTTTCATCCTGTTATCAATATAGTTGTAGGTGGGACCTATGTTAAAAATGATGTCTATATGGATGAAAATACAAATACGTTATTAATAACTGGTCCTAACATGAGTGGTAAATCAACATATATGAGACAACTTGCTATTACCATTATTATGGCGCAGATAGGCTCTTTTGTACCAGCTGAATATGCATCATTACCAATATTTGATGCCATCTATACTAGAATTGGAGCATCAGATGATTTAGTAAGTGGAGAATCAACATTTATGGTTGAAATGTTAGAAGCTAAAAACGCTATAACTAACGCTACCAATGATTCTCTAATCCTCTTCGATGAACTAGGAAGAGGGACTGCTACCTATGATGGAATTGCAATTGCCCAGGCTATCTTAGAATACTGTACAAAGACGATAAAATGTAAAACTCTTTTCAGCACTCACTATCATGAGCTTACCAGCTTAGATGAAAAATACAAAACTATTAAAAATATTCATGTAAGTGCGACTGAGGAGGGAGGAAAACTTACTTTCCTTCACAAAATAGAAGATGGGGCAGTTGATAAGAGTTATGGTGTTCACGTAGCATCTCTAGCTAAACTACCTGATGAAATAATTGAAAATGCTTCAAAAATACTCCGAAAATATGAAGGAGAATCAAATAATTCTAGAAAGAGTTTCAATGAACAACTAGAACTTGATTTTAATAATTCAAATAGTAATGAATTAAAAGATAAATTAGACGAGATAGATGTCTTAAAATTAACCC
This sequence comes from uncultured Erysipelotrichaceae bacterium, assembly GCA_902767375.1. Taxonomy (GTDB): domain Bacteria; phylum Bacillota_I; class Bacilli_A; order RF39; family UBA660; genus CAG-533. Next base: position 1,801 of record CACXGV010000048.1, on the reverse strand, counting down.
CAATTGAAGCTATAAATATTCTCTATGAATTAAAAGAAATATCAAAAAAATAAAAGTCTGCCAATCATGCAGACTTTTTTTAAAAAACTTAAAAATAAACTTTACAAAGATATAATTAATCACTATAATAAAATACATATTTTGGAGGTGACAAAATGGATAAGAACTTACCAGTCTTATTACTCAAAAAATTATCCCTTTTACCTACCCAAGAAGTCCGTTTAGAATTAAATAATGAATTATCCGAAAAAATAATTGATAAATCAATTAGTAGTTTTGATAAAAAAGTAGTTGTCATTTTACCGACCAACACTCTAGAAGAGTCACCAACTATTACTGATCTTCCAACAATTGGAGTTTTAACATATATTAAATCATGTGTTGTTCTTCCCAATAAAAATTACCGTATAATATTAAAAGGTTTAAATCGTATTAAAGTAAATAAATATTCTAACTATAAAGAAGATAAAAGTATTTTAATTGCTAACATTAAAAGAATCTTTATTGAAAAAGAAGAAACTTCATATCAAAGTGCTTTAAAGAAAAAAATAATGTCTCTCTTATATCAATATATTGATTCATCACCATCAATCTCTAATAGTGTTTTATCTAAAATTAAAGATAATACATCACTAGATGAATTAACTGATATTGTTGTTAATTTTCTAAAATTCCCTATGAATAAGAGAATTAAATATATAAATGAATTTGATGAAACAATTCGTGCTAAGATGTTAATTCAAGACCTAAACATCGAATTAGAAATAACTGATTTAAATAATAAAATAGAAGATGAAATTCATTCATCTATTGAAAAAGAACAACGAGAATATTTAATCAAAGCTCAAATTAAAAAACTAAATGAAGAATTAGGTATTAAATCCACTAAAGAAACTGAAACTGAAGAATACATTGAAAAAGTCAAAGAATTAAATGCAGATGATAAAATCAAAAAGAAATTAGAATCAGAAATAACAAAATATGAATATACTCCAAGTAATAACCCTGAAATATCTGTAATTAGGAACTATATTGATACTTTGTTATCTTTACCATTTAATAAATCATCTAAAGAAGAAAATAAAAAAGATAAGATATCTAAAGTCTTAAACACATCTCATTATAAGATGGAAAATGTTAAAAATAGAATTATTGAGTATGCTTTATTAAAAGACAAGAATCCGGATTTAGAAAATCCAATAATTTGTTTAATTGGTTCTCCTGGTGTTGGTAAATCAACTATTGCTAGAGCTATTGCTAAAGCTTTAAAAAGAGAGTTCTATAAAATATCAGTGGGTGGTTTAAATGACTCATCAGAACTTACTGGTCATAGGCGTACTTATCTTGGAGCCGCTCCTGGTAAAATAATGGAAGCACTAATTAAATGCGGAACAAATAATCCTGTAATCTTAATTGACGAAGTAGATAAAATGGTTAAAGATTATAAAGGAGATCCGGCATCAGTTCTTTTAGATATTCTAGATTCCAATCAAAATAAAGAATTTATTGATAACTATATTGAAGAATCCTTTGATTTATCAAAAGTATTATTTATTTTAACGGCTAATGATGAAGATGCAATTCCAATAGTGCTAAGAGATAGATTAGAAATAATATATGTAGATAATTATACAATCTATGATAAGAAAGAAATCGCTCTAAATCATTTAATTCCAAATTTATTAAAAAAATATAATACAAAAAAGATTAACTTAACTGATGAAGAAGTTCTTGAAATAATCAAAGATTATACAAAAGAACCAGGAGTACGTGAACTTGAAAGAAAACTAGACGATGTTAT